>NZ_FRAJ01000010.1 GCF_900142285.1 Caminicella sporogenes DSM 14501
AAGTAATATATTCAAATATACTTGTGAAAAACTTAATATGCATCATGAGCAAATTCCTGTTAAGACACCAAATAAGAATGCTCATATTGAATCTTTTCATAACCTGCTTCAGAATGAATGCTTAAAATATTTTAGTTTTACAAGTTTCAAAGAAGCTTATAAAGAAGTTGTGAAATATATTGATTACTATAATAATACAAGAATTCATTCAGCTATTGGTTATATGACACCTATGGAATTTTATAGAGAAAACTCAAGCAATATTAAGAAAAAGTTAGTTGTTAGAGTTTAATTGTCCAAATTTAAGGGGTCAAACCGAGAATTAAAAGACCTTAGAGAATCTTTTTCCTGTTACCTGTAACCTTGCTGATAATTCAGTTAGTAGTTAGTAGCAAGTAGTTAGTGGCGAAGAATTTTTTACTACTAACAACTAACTATTAAAAAAAGTTTTAAAGACCTAAAAAACTAACTTTAAAGATGCTGAGAGCTGAGAACCGATAACTGATAACAGCTGAGAGATGAGAACTGAGAGCTAATTTGTATATTTGGGAGGAAATTATGTCTGTTGAGATAAAAGGGGTCGTAAAAGAAATAGTTTTTAAAAATGAAGAAAATGGGTATGTTGTTGCAGATGTAGATACAGACGATGGAGAAATAACTGTAGTAGGATATATTCCCATTATCAATGTAGGAGAAACTATGTCTTTTACAGGAAATTTTACTATTCATCCTATTTATGGAAAACAGCTTCAAGTAGTCAGCAGTAAACAAATCATGCCTTCAACTTTAGAAGGTATTATAAGCTATTTGAGTTCTGGACTTATTAAGGGAATAGGACCTAAAATGGCTGAGCGTATAGTAAAAAAGTTTGGAAAAGATAGTTTAGATGTTATTCAATATAGACCACACCTTCTTACTCAAGTAAACGGTATAGGAGAAAAAAAGGCCAAAATTATTGCACAATCTTTTGAAGAACAAAGAGAAATAAAAGAAGTGATGCTCTTTTTACAGCAGTATGGAATATCTGTAGCGTATGCCATGAAAATATATAAAAAATACAGGGATAATACAATAGAATATATTAGGGAAAATCCCTACAGATTAGCTGATGATATAACTGGGATAGGATTTAAGATGGCAGATAGTATTGCAAAGAAGATGGGAGTAGACCCTGAATCACCTTATAGAATAATGTGTGGAATAAAATTTGTTTTAAATCAGTATAGTTTAGAAGGACATACTTTTGCTAAAAAAAATGAACTTATAGAAAGAGCTTCAAATATATTGTCTGTGGATAAAGAGTTAGTAGAAGGCGGAATAAATACCCTTACCATAAATGGAGAAATTCATCAAGAAGATATTGATGGAGAAATAGCAGTATTTTCTATGGCATTTTACTATGCTGAAACAGGAGTATGCAAAAAAATAATAGAACTTGCAAATACAAAATTTGATGATATAGATATAGATTTAGATGAGGAAATAAGTAGAATAGAAAAAGAAAGTAATATAGCATTAGCTGAAAAACAAAAACTTGCTATAAAGGAATCAGTAAAAAATGGAGTAACTGTTATAACTGGGGGACCGGGAACGGGTAAAACTACAACGGTAAATAGTATAATAAAAATCTTTGAAAAGATGAATTTAGATATAGCTTTAGCTGCTCCAACAGGCAGAGCAGCTAAAAGACTTACAGAAACTACCGGTAGAGAAGCTAAGACAATTCACAGACTTTTAGAATATTCGTTTAGTGAAGATGGAATTGGTATGAGATTTATAAAAGATGGAGATGAGCCACTTACAGCTGATGTCATAATCGTAGATGAAGTATCCATGATAGATATACTTTTGATGTATCATTTACTAAAAGCTGTTATGCCAGGAACAAGATTAATATTAGTAGGTGATGTTGACCAGCTTCCATCAGTAGGACCCGGAAATGTGCTTCATGACATTATAGGAAGTGAAATCGTAAAAGTTGTAAAGTTAACTGAAATATTCAGACAGGCTGAGGAGAGTATGATAGTCGTAAATGCACATAAAATAAATAAGGGACTAAAACCGATATTAAATGCAAAGGGAAAAGATTTTTATTTTATTTCAAAAAGAAATCAAGATGATATTTTAAATACAATTAAAGAGCTTTGTTTAAAAAGACTTCCCAATTTTAGCAATTGTGACCCCATTAAAGATATACAAGTACTAACTCCCATGAAAAATAGTAAGATAGGAACTATAAATTTAAATTGTGAGCTTCAAGATATACTAAATCCTAAAGCAGTGCACAAAAAGGAAAAGAAAATAGGAGAAAGACTATTTAGAGTAGGCGATAAAGTCATGCAGGTCAAAAATAATTACAATATTAAATGGAAAAGTAAAGATAATTTAAGGGAAGGCGAAGGCATTTTTAATGGAGATATAGGATATGTTTGTGATATAGATGAAGAACTAAAAATTTTGACAGTTTTATATGATGATGAAAAATATGTAGAGTATGATTTTGCGGGATTAGACGAGATAGAACTGGCATATTCCATTACAATCCATAAAAGTCAGGGTAGTGAATTTCCAATAGTAGTTATGCCGGTGAGTTGGGCTCCACCAATGTTACTTAATAGAAATCTATTATACACAGCAGTAACAAGAGCAAAAGAATTAGTGGTATTAGTTGGAGCAGAAAAATATTTATATATGATGATAAAGAATAAAAGAGATATGAATAGAAATTCAGGATTAAAATATAGATTTAAAAGAATTGTTGAAGTTTATAATCAAGCATTTTGATAATCAATAATGAAACAGGTATTTAGGTTGGAATTTATTTTACCACTATATATGGAGTTAGTTTTATGAGGAAAAATATTATTTTTGAATATATAGATATATTTTTAAACTTCATATTTCCAAGAAATATATACTGCATACTTTGTAATAGACCAATTGATAGAGATAGAAAGTATTCATTGTGTGATAGATGTTTTAAGAATATTAGATTTATAAGAGGAAAGACATGTACAAAATGCGGAAAGCCATTAAATGAGTTCTATATGTATGATAATTGTCCTGAATGTATGAATAATGAATTTTATTTTACTAAAGCTGTGTCTTGTGTAGAATATGATGATATTTCTAAAAAAATTATTTATGAACTTAAATACAATAAAAAAAGATATATTTCTTATCATATGGCAGAAATTATGGCTGACAAATTTAAAGAGAGTTTTTCACAAAATATAGATGTAATTATGCCTGTTCCTCTGCATAAATCAAGAGAAAGAGAGAGAACATTTAATCAGGCTTATTTGATATCAAAATATTTAGCACGAATGATAGACAAAAGTGTAGATAACAAATCTTTGGTGAGAGTAAAAAATACGAAGATTCAAAATAAGCTTACAAAAGAGGAAAGAAAAAGCAATTTAGAAAAAGCTTTTAAAGTTGTTAACGCTTTAAATGTAGATGGAAAAATTATTTTACTTGTAGATGATATATTTACAACTGGACTGACAGCTGATAGATGCAGCAGAGTTTTAATAGAAAGTGGTGCTTTAAAAGTATATGTTTTGACATTTGCTACAGGTAGAAATACATAACAAAAAATTTGAAATTAGCAAAATTATGCTATAATTTATATAATACAGGAAAATATAAGGGTTTAGGAGTGATTAAATTGGATATAAGAAATTGTAAAGAGTGTGGAAAACTTTTTCAATATGATGGAATAAGTAAATTATGTTATAGTTGTAGAAAAAAAGATGAAGAAGATTTTAAACGGGTTAAAGATTATATTTATGACAATACAGGTGCTACTATAACAGAAGTTTCTGAAGCAACCGGAGTATCAGAAGATAAGATACTGCGCTATCTTAGAGAAGGAAGGCTTGAAATAGTTGGAGAAAACCCGGGGCTTGTGCTTGACTGCGAGAGATGCGGAAGAGCTATAAGGACAGGCAGATATTGTGAAGAATGTGCTAGAGAAATAGAAAAAGAGCTTAGGAGCGGATTTGAAAGACCTGTAAAGAGAGTAAAAACGGAAAAAGACAGAGATAGAATGCATATAGCTAGTTTTAAAAAGAGAACATAAAATAAATTTTAAACAAAACCCTCATTTCTGCCGATACTATAAATAGTAATATCGGAGGAATGAGGTGTTTTTATGAAAATATTTAGTAATATTAACGTTCAAAAAGTAATGGGTGCATATAAAAGTAAAATGAATAAAACAGAAAAAGTAAATAAATCTGCTATGAGAAAAGATAAAGTAGAAATATCTGAAAAAGCAAAAGATTTTCAAATAGCGATGAATGCATTTAACAATCTTTCAGGTATAAGAAGTGAAAAGGTAGAAGATATTAAAAAAGCTATTGCTTTAGGAACGTACAATCCAAAGGCTAAAGAGGTAGTAGACAAGATGTTTGAAAGAGTTAATTTTGATAGAAAAGTCTAAAAAGACGACTAATAATGAATAGGCAGATATTTATAGTTATTCATTATTTATATTAGACTTCAACATTTGTTTGAAGTTTTCGGGGGTTGGTTAGATGAATAAGTCTGTTGAGCAGTTGATACTTACTTTGAATAAAGAATATGATGTGTATGCAGAAGTATTAAAATTGGCAAAAAAGAAGAAGAAAGTTATTATAGAAGGTAAAGTTAAAGAGCTTGACAGTATTACGGGGAAAGAACAAGTTATGATAGTTACATTAGGTAAACTTGAAAAAATAAGGGAATCTATAGTAAATAACATTATAAAAGAAATGGAAATAAAAGATGAAATTGAAAATATTACCGAACTTGTAGAATATTTTGATGATGAAGAAAGAGAAAAAGTACTTGAAATAAGAAAAAAACTTGTAGAAATTTTAGATGAAGTAAAAAAAGAAAATAATTTAAACAGTGAACTTATAAAACAGTCTTTAGAATATATTGAATTTAATAAAAATCTTTTAATGACATTAAACAATCAAGGTGTTACATATGGAGCAAATGCTGATGAAAAAGATGTAAAGGTAAAGACAAATTTGTTTGATATGAAGGTTTAGGAGTTAGATAGTAGTTAGTGGTTAGTAGTTAGTGGGTAGGAGTGTTGCTGTCAGTTAGTATATACGGATTTGTTTAAAAATGCAATTTAGAATTTAGGTAAGGTGGGATGAGAATGGGTTCTTTTTTTGGTTTTAATATAGCTCGTTCAGGGCTCTTTGCAAGTCAAAGAGCTTTAAATGTAACTGCACATAACGTTGCAAATGCAAATACTGAAGGATACAGTCGTCAAAGACTTAATGTTGTTCAGTCTACTCCACTTTCACTTCCTCAAGGACAGGGGATGATAGGCTCCGGAGTAGATACTGCTGGTATAGAGCAGATAAGAGATGAATTTTTAGATTTTAAAATCAGACAGGAAATGACAACCAATGGAGAATGGGAAGCAAGAGCAGAAGCTTTAAAGCATATAGAAGCAATTTTTAATGAACCATCAGAGAGCGGAATAAGAAAAGTAATGGATGAATTTTTTGCCTCATTGCATGAATTGAGCAAAAATCCCGATAACCTTACAGCTAGGGCAGAGGTAAGACAGAGAGGTATAGCTCTGACTGAAACTTTAAACCATATGTATACACAGCTTCAAAACTTACAGGCAAATACAGATTTTGCCATAGAGACGACTGTAAATCAAATAAATGGATATGCTCAGCAGATAGCTTCTTTAAATGAACAAATTTATAAATATGAATTAGACGGAAATAAAGCTAATGACTTGAGAGACCAGAGAAATTTGCTCATTGATAAGCTTTCAGAGTTAGTAAATATTGATGTGTATGAAGCACCTATTCCGGGAAGCAATAATTTATCTAAAATTAGCATTACTATAAATGGTGATGTATTAGTTTCTCATACAAAATATAATCAGATAAAAATGGAAAGAAGGACAGAGCTAAACAATTATTGTGATGCTCCAAATCTGCTTAATTTAAAATGGGAAAATGAAGAACCTTTAAGAGTCAGTTCAGGAAAACTTAAAGGACTATTAGATATGCGTGACAATATAAGTGGAAGTGAAAAAGGTATACCGTACTATATGGATAAACTTAACAGATTTACTACAGTATTTGCAGCTAGATTTAATATGCAGCATGGAAAAGGATATGGACTATCTGGTGCAGGTAATCATAATCAATTTTTTAATGGACCTGTTTTTGATTTTGCAAAGTTTCCAGAAAATGGGTTTGAAGAGCTTAAAGATTTAAATGATGTAAAAGGTGCATCAGATGAAGACACAATAAATAATTTTGAAGAAAAGAATCCAAATAAGACCATATTTAAAATTAAAGACAGTTTAGGAAATGACCATTGGTATATAGCAGACATCATTAAAGCAGATGAAATAAGCATATCAAAAGATATAGAAGATTTAAACAAAATTGCTGCTGCAAAATATGATGATGGAAGCGGAAATGGACTAGCTGGTGATGGCAGTAATGCCGAGGCTCTTATAGAGCTTAGACATGACGTAGATATGTTTACATGGGGTAGTCCTGAAGACTTCTTTAAATCAGCTATTTCAAACCTCGGAGTAGATGCTAATGAAGCTGTTAGAATGTCAGAAAATCAAAAAGTACTTATTCAGCAGATAGACAATAAAAGAAAATCTATATCGGGAGTATCATTAGATGAAGAAATGACTAATATGGTAAAATTTCAACATTCATATAATGCCAATGCTCGAATGATAACGGCTATAGATGAGATGCTCGATAGAATTATAAATGGTATGGGACATGTAGGGCGTTAACATAAGTAGGTAAAGGAGGGGAAAAGATATGAGAATTACTAACTCAATGATTACAAGTACAATGCTTTTGAATTTAAATAGAAACTTAAATAAATTAGATAAATGGAATAAGCAGATGGCTACGGGCAAAAAATTTGCAATGCCTTCTGATGACCCGATAGGAGTATCAAAGAGCTTAGAGCTTAGGTCAGTAGTATCAGAGATACAGCAGTATAAAAAGAATGCAAAAGATGCAAAATCATGGCTTGAAATTACGGAATCAGCAGTACAAGAGGTAGGAGATATACTTCAGAGAGCAAGGGAATTGGCAGTAAGTGCAGATGGGGTTGAAACTCCGGAAGATAAACAGAAAATTCAGGTTGAAATAGAACAGCTTAAAAAACAGCTTATAAAGATTGCAAATACTACTTATGCAGGTAAAAATATCTTTTCGGGATATAAAACTGATAAACCACTTCTGGGTTCTGATGGAGAGTATTTGATTGACAGTAAAGATTCAGAACTTATAAAATATCAAATAGGCGTTCATGAAGAAATAAATGTAAATACACTAGGTCATAAATTATTTGGAATAACAACAGAAAGTGGAGTGCCATATACTACACTTGACAATTTAGATACAAATGAAGCAGTTTCTGGAACTCATTATGCTCAGCTTATAAAAGTTTTTGATGATTTTAGTGATGCATTAAAAAATAATGATGAAGGGAGAATTCAGAAAACTTTATCAAGGATTGATATATATCTAGAAAATGTTCTCAGTATTCGTGGAGAAATAGGAGCTAAAATGAATAGGATGGAAATGACTTTAAGTAGACTTGATAAAGATGAACTTAATTTTACTGAATTGCTTTCTAAAAATGAAGATGCAGACATGGCAGAAGTCATAATGAATATGAAAATGGATGAAAGCGTATACAGAGCTTCACTATCTATAGGTGCCAAAGTCATACAACCAACACTTGTAGATTTTATAAGATAAAAGCTTTGCTTTTATCTTATAAAATCTAGTTATTAACAAGCAATGAATAATTAATAATGAATAAATGAAAAATTTGGAGTGGAATATGAAAAAAAGTATTATTAATGATAAATCTTATAAGTTTGCTTTAAGAGTGGTTAAATTATATAAATATCTTATTGATGTAAATAAAGAGTATGTTATTTCAAAGCAAATTTTACGTTCTGGAACAAGTATTGGAGCTAATGTTGAAGAGGCATATTATGCTCAAAGCAAAAAAGATTTCATATCTAAAATGTCAATTGCTTTGAAAGAAGCAGCTGAGACTAAATATTGGCTTAGATTATTAAAAGATAGTAATTCAATAAAAAATAATAAAAAAGTTGATAATTTAATATTGGAATGCGAAGAAATTATTAAAATTTTGACATCTATATTAAACACAGCAAAGAAAAAAAGTACTTAATTTACCTATTAATTATTCATTATTAATTATTAATTAAAAACTTAAGAGGGTGGTCTCAGTGATTAGAATAACCTCTCTCCCTGCTCTTATAGGAATAAATACTACTCCTGCAAAACTAGAGATTACTCAGCCTAAAGCAGATGTTGATATGCACACAGAACTTCCCAAAGTTGAGATGCATACAGAGCAAGTCAAAGTACAAATAGACCAGTATCAGTGCTTTGCTGAAGCTGGACTTAAAAACTACTTAGATTTAACTAAAGATACTGCTCAATTTGCAAGACAGGCATTACTGCAGGGAATAGAAAGAATTGTAAGACAGGGAAATGAATTGGCTGCTATAGAAAATGAAGCTGACCCTATACCGGTACAATCTGAAGAAAATGCTTTTGAATTGTTTAATAAAGATTACAACATAGAAACTATACCTAAGAGCAGACCTAAAATAGATTTTAAAGGCGGAACAGTAGATATAAAAGTACACGAAGGAAAAACAGACATAGATGTAAAAGTAAACAAACCTCAAATAAACTATATACCCGGAAAAGTTGAAATATATCTAAGGCAAAAAAACAGCATAAATATCGAATATATCGGAGAAAAAATAAACACAATAGTTTAAGTAATAATTAATAGTGAATAATGAATAAGTAAAGAAATTAAGGATTTTAAACAGAATATATAAAAAACTTATTCATTATTAATTATTCATTAATAAATTCAAGGGGGAATTTGACTGTGAAGTTAATTACTCGCCATTTTGGTGAAATAGAAATAGATGAAAGTGAAATAATAGATTTTCCCGATGGAATTTTGGGATTTGAAGATGTGAAAAAATATGTTTTAATAAATAATCCTGACCCTGAAGTACCTTTCCAGTGGCTTCAATCAGTAGATGAACCCAGTTTAGCTTTTGTTATAACAAATCCCTTTCTATTCAAATCAGATTATGAATTTGATATTCCGCAGAATGTATTAAAAAAATTAGAGATAGAAGAAACTGAAGATGTAGCAGTATATTCTATAGCAGTTGTTCCAGATGATATAAAAGATATGACGATTAATTTAAGAGGTCCTGTAATTATAAATGTAAAAAAGAAAAAAGCAAAGCAGATAGTACTTGATAAAGAAGAATACAGCCTTAAATATAAAATATTTGAAAATGCAAAAAGAGCAGGGTAGGGGAGGCAAATTAACTATTAAAAATATTTATAAAAACATATAAAAACCTCAAAATAATTATAGATTTATATTATAATTATTTTGAGGTGATGAAATTGAAATACTATACCATAGGAGAATTTGCCAAATTAATTGGCAAGACACAGCAAACTTTAAGAAATTGGGATAAAACAGGGAAACTAAAACCTTCTTTTATCACAGAAGGTGGACACAGAATGTATAGTCAAGAACAATTAAATTTAATTTTAGGTATTAATCCTAAAAAAAGAATAACAGTAGGTTATTGCAGGGTATCAAGCAATAAACAAAAAGATGATTTAGAAAGACAAATACAATATGTTCGTGAATATATGATTGCAAAAGGATATCAGTTTGAAATAATAACTGATATTGGAAGTGGAATAAATTATAACAAAAAAGGATTAATCAAATTAATTGATATGATTACTAATTCAGAGGTTGATAAGGTAGTTGTTTTATATAAAGACAGGTTAGTTAGATTTGGGTTTGAATTAATAGAAAATTTGTGCAAAAAATATGGTACTACTATAGAAATTATAGATAATAATCTTAAAACTGATGAACAAGAACTTGTTGAAGATATGATACAAATAATAACAGTATTTTCAGCGAAACTTCAAGGAAAGAGAGCTAATAAAGCCAAAAAACTCATTAAGGAGCTAAAAGAAAATGAGTAAATCTATAGCTGAAAGTAAAAACATAAGAACATATAAAATGAGAATAAAAGACAAAAAATTCAAATCCAAAGTTATAGATTATATCTATAAATATAGACATTTTGAAAACATGTATATAATACTCCTTAATCAAGACTATAAGCTAAGTATCGGAGATTTTAGGTTGTTAACTAACTATGAAATAATGAGAGCGCTATTTAGAAGAACTACTCCGAAAAAGCTAGAAGAAAAACTAACTTATATCAGAAATAAATATAAAAGACATCAAATAATGAATGACTTAATAAAACTATCTAAAGACCTTAAAATTCATAATTTAGTAGAAATAATGAAAAGAGTTAAAGCTGAATATAAAGGATTTTTTAGCAAAAGAAAAAATGGAGATTATAAAGCAAGACCACCAAAACCTAAAAAGCTGTCAAAACTAACAAACTATACAATTCCATTAGATAGTTATAAAGGATTTTCATTAAAAAGAAAAAATCAGATAGGAATAAACCTTAACAATAAAATGATAATAACGTATATAAACCATAAAGAACTAGAAAAAGTAGTAGGAAATTTATCTAAAATTAAAGCAGTACATCTTAACTTTTCAAACAATGAGCTATATTTACTTTTTATATACGAGAAAGAAGAAAAAGAAATAAAAAATAAACCTTACAAAAGTGCAGGGATAGACATGGGAATAAACAATCTTTTAAGCATATATGTAGACGATAAAGAAACGCCAAGTTTAATAATAGATGGTAAAAAATATAAAACATATAATGCTAACTTTAATAGATTTATAGGGAAGTTAAATAAAGAAATATCGACTACAAAAGATAAAAACAAAAAAAGATATTTAGAAAAATATAGAACATACCTTTATGAAAAAAGAAATAGGTACTTTAATGACCAATTTCACAAGATTAGCAAAAGAGTATTAGAATATCTAGGAAAATATAAAGTAACAGAAATAATCCTATCAAATAATTTAAACAATCTAAAAAATAATGGTAAATGTAAATTAAATAAAGCTAACAAACAAAACTTCATACAAATACCATTTGGGAAGCTAATAAGGTATATAGAATACAAAGCAAAAGACTATGGAATAAAAGTAAAATATGTAGATGAAAGCTACACTTCAAAAACAAGTTCACTTACAGAAGATATAAAAATAATACAAAAGCTTCTACAATATAACCTTGATTTAACTAATGCATTGGGTGGGAAGCGAGTTAAACGAGGTTTATTCAAAGACAAAGCTATAAATAAAATAATCAATGCAGATTTAAACGGAGCGAGGAATATATGTTTACTAGGCAGTAAAAAAGCACAGCAGAAATACAAAGTAGGAGGTGAAAACCGTTGGCTTAATAAAAAGCTGTGCAATCCCATAAAAGTAGAAAGCGACTTCAAGTTATGCAGGCTTATAGCCTCATAATAGAAGTATCGGATAAGATCTATAAATCTATAAAGATTTATAGGTATGCGTTGCTTTCTATAAGGTTTTTATAGATATAAGTCAACGGGATACTGATTGCTTGTACTTACACGAAAAAAAGATGAAAGCATTATAATAGATGGAAAGATAGAAATAAAAGTAATAAGTATAGAAGAAAACAAAGTAAAGATTGGCATATCTGCTCCCAAGGATATAGAAATCCACCGTAAAGAAATATACATTCAAATACAAGAAGAAAACAGACAAGCAGCTTCAGGTAAACTAGACTTAAAAGATATTGCAAATATTTTCAAAAAATAGCTTTCCTTTTTATAGTTTGATATAATGTATATAAGAAATTAAAACTTGGATAGGTTACACTTAATTAGACAGAAAAAACTTGTACATGCATCTTATAACTCTCAATTTTTTTAAATTTTTTTAATTATCAATTTTCAATTATCAATTCTCAATTCTTTTACGGGGGGATTTCATGGAAAAAATTGAAAAATTACTAGGTGAAATTTTAGAAAATCAAAAGAAATTTGACAAAAGACTCGATGGTATAGACAAAAGACTTGATAGTATGGACGAAAGGTTCAATATTATCGACAAGAGACTTGATGGAATGGATGAAAGATTCAGCATTATCGATAAGAGACTGGATAATATGGACAAAAGATTTGACGATATGGACAAGAGGCTCGATGGTATGGATGAAAGGTTCAGTACTATCGATAAGAAACTTGACAGTATGGATAAAAGGATAGAAAAAGTGGAAGTTGAACTTACAAAACAGGGTATAATCCAAGAAAAAATGCAAAAGAATATTGAACTTCTTGTAGAAGGACATAATAACATACTAGAAACTATGGATAGGAAGTTTGAAGAAGTGAAAAAAGAATTCAATGAAAGATTGAGTGAGGTAGAATTTACTATTGCAGATTTAAGTGGAGATGTAAAATTTATCAAACATAAATCTTTTGAAAATGAAGAAAATTTATTCAAATTAAAAGAAAGTTTAAGAATTGTAAAATAAGTGAAAAAATAGTTTCTGTTGTTATTTTTATTAAACTTCTATTATATTTTAATAATTATTAGCTAAAAAAAGCTAAAGAAAATATATCCTACTGCCGATAAATATGGTGAGAATAAAAACAGCTGATTTACAGGCGGCTGATGTAAAACAGCTGTTTTAAACTAAATTTTTACGGCAAGGATGCCAAAGTGAAAAATAAAAAATTCAAGGAGGAGATTTTATGAGAATTAATCACAACTTAATGGCTTTAAATGCTCACAGACAATTAAAAATTAACAGTAGTGCTCAGTCAAAAGCATTAGAGAAATTATCTTCAGGTTATAGGATTAACAGAGCTGGGGACGATGCTGCAGGATTAGCTATCTCAGAAAAAATGAGAGCTCAAATAAGAGGTCTTAATCAAGCTTCAAGAAATGCTCAGGACAGTATTTCTTTAATTCAAACAGCTGAAGGTGCACTACAAGAAACTCAAGCAATACTTCAAAGAATGAGAGAGCTTGCAGTACAAGCAGCTAATGATACAAATGTAACTGCTGATAGAAGTGCAATAGCTCTTGAAATTAAAGAATTAGAGTCAGAAATTAATAGAATAGCTTCTCAAACAGAGTTCAACAAACAAAAATTATTGACAGGTGCATTTAGTGGTAAAGTATTCCAAATCGGAGCTAATAAGGATCAGACAATTACATTATCAATAGCAACAA
The DNA here is from genome assembly GCF_900142285.1 of Caminicella sporogenes DSM 14501. Lineage (NCBI taxonomy): Bacteria > Bacillati > Bacillota > Clostridia > Peptostreptococcales > Caminicellaceae > Caminicella > Caminicella sporogenes. The sequence goes on from NZ_FRAJ01000010.1 coordinate 13,273, forward strand.
TGACTGCATCTGCATTAAAGATAAACAGTATAAATGTTAAAATGTCGAGTGCTGGTAGTGCTTCAGCTGCAATAGATACAATTAATAAGGCAATAGAAACTGTATCAAAAGAAAGAGCAAAACTTGGTGCAAATCAAAATAGGTTAGAGCATACAATCAAGAATTTAGATACTGCTGCTGAGAACTTGCAAGCAGCTGAATCAAGAATTAGAGATGTAGATATGGCTAAAGAAATGATGGAGTTTACTAAGCAAAATATCTTAAATCAAGCAGCTCAGGCGATGTTAGCTCAAGCTAATCAAGCACCACAGGGAGTACTTCAATTATTAAGATAATAAATATTAAAATAATAAAAACTCACGATATGATTAAAATATCGTGAGTTTTTATTATTTTTTAAAAAAAATCACAAAGTATGTCGATAATATATACAGAAGGATTTTGAGGTGATAAAATGGAGAATCAAATTTATCAGAACAATATTTCAGTTTTAAAAGAAGTTTATGGAGAGAATGTTATAGACATTCTTTCAGATGAAAGCGATGAAGAAATTATAATTGAAGAGGCTAAGGATGGAAGTTATACTTTAAAAATTATTATTGATGGGCAGTCAAAATATATAACGAGTAAGTATGCTCCGTTAAGAGAGGCAAAAAAATTTGTAGATAATATAGAAAAATATGATTATGAAACTTTATTTATAGTATTTGGAATGGGACTTGGATACCATATTTTTGAATTAAGTAAATTATTGGGTGAAAACAATAAAATACTTGTAATAGAGCCTAGTGTATCTGTTTTTAAAAAATCGATGGAGATTAATGATTGGACAGATTTGATGAAAAAAAAGAAGATTTTCTTTTTTATAGGTGAAGATATAGAAAGTATAGATCAATTCTATTATAGGCATATAAATGAATTAAATGTTAGCAATATCGAGTTTTTAGTATTTTCTCATTATGATAAATTTTTTTCTCAAATTTATAGAAAGATAGCAAAAAAATTAAAAGAGTGTATAGAAAATATTCGAGTTTCTATTTGTACATTGAAATATTTTTCTAATCAACTAAATTATAATCTTTTTAAAAACTTAAAAGAGGTTGTTAAAGGAGAAAATATTAGACTTTTAAAAGATAAATTCAAAGATATACCAGCTATTATTGTATCTGCTGGACCGTCATTAGATAAAAATATAAGGGAACTTAAAAAGGTGCAGGATAGAGCAGTAATTATTGCTGGTGGAAGAACCCTAAAACCGCTACTAGATAATGGTATAGATCCTAGTCTAGTAGTGTCATTAGATCCGGGCAGACCTGTTTATGAATTGATAAAAGATAATTTAGATAAAGAAATTCCATTAGTTACTACTGTTATATCACAAAGCGACATTATTCGTGAATATAGAGGAAAAAAATATTTTTCAAATGTTTTAGAGAGCATGGAATTAGTAAATTACTTATTGTCCAGAGAAATAGATAGGATTTCACAAGGAGGTTCTGTTGCAAATATGTCCTTGAGTCTTGCTCATTATATGGGATGCAATCCGATAATACTTGTAGGACAAGATCTTGCATACACCGATGGGAAAATTCATGCACAGAATTCTACCTATGAACTTGATGGCAATAATAAAAAACCAGATGAGGGCTTAATAGAAATAGAGGATATTTATGGAAACAGAGTTTGTACGAACACAGTATGGTTATCTTTTTTGAGGTGGTTTGAATTTTATATTCGTGAAAATCCAGAAAAAGAATATATTGATGCAACAGAAGGAGGAGCTAAAATAAATGGTACAAAGATTATGTCCCTTAAGGAAACAATAGAAAAGTATTGTACTGAGGAGATAAACATTGCAGAAAGGTTTAAAAATATAGACAGTAGTGATTCAGATGTTATTGAAAAAATTACATATTCATTAAGGAAATTGAAAGAGCTTAAAAAGAATTTAATAGAAGTCAAGAAAAAATCTATATCAGGGATTAAATTTAGTAAAAAAATGTTAGAATATTACAGAGATAATAGAGAATATGATATAAATGAAATTTTAAAGGCATTAGATGATATAGATGAAGATATTAAAAAATATAAACTTATGACTACTGGAATATATCATTTTATTTCTCCAATAATACTTCAAATATATCATAAAGAAGAATTTAGAGAAAAGATAAGTGAAACGGAAAGAGAAAGAGGTATTAGATTGGCTAAAAAGAGCTATGTATTATATGAAGGGATTAAAAATTCTATTGAACGAGTGATACCTTTAATAAGTGAATGTATAGAGGATTTTAAACAATGTGAAAGGAGCAATGGAATATGAATAAACAAAAGCAGATGCAAGAAGTGCTTAATGGGTTATATATGTATTTGGAGAGGTTAATATCTGGTATTATAAAAACGGCAGAATTGTATCAAGGTGGTAATGAAGGCAAAGCAAATGAAAATATGATTGATATTATAGATGGAATAAATTGGATTATAGAAGGTATAACAGCTACTTCTGAAATACAGAAAGAAAAAATAAATATTACAGATATGAATGAATATTTTGATGAAATAGTTCAAGCTTTTGAAAATAGTGATTATATACTTTTAAGTGATTTGCTTGAATATGAAATTGTTCCGGTTCTTAAAAATTGGAAGGAGAAAATATTTGTTTCGATTGGAGTGTAAGACATGGAATTTTTTAAGGAAAATTTAGATTTAATTAGAAAAAATGATTATATTCTATATAGAAAACTTTTAGAATTGGATATAGATAATAGAAATTATACTATAATTGAAACAAAAAATGGAAGATATACGCTTAAAGTAAGAGATTATGACGGTATAAGAGAAACAGTTACATTTCTTCATAGTAAATACAATCCTGATAGAGAAGCAGCAAATTTTGCTAAGATGCAATTTAGTGAAAAATCGAAGATTAATATTATCTATGGATTTGGACTTGGATACCATATAGAAAAAATATTAGAAATATTAGATATAGATGATATTCTTTATGTAGTAGATTTAAACTTGGAAGTATTTAAAATTGCTCTTAAACTTAATGATTTGAGGCATATTTTGTCAGATAAAAGATTAAAATTTATTATTTCAGATGATGAGAAATGGGTTGCCAAGAAAATTAAAAACTTATTATCAGATGAAAACAAATTTGTAATATATCCACCTTCTATTAAAACGATACCAAATAAATATTCATATTTTAAATTCCTTATGGAAGATTGGAACATGAAGAAGAGTGTAACAGAGAAATGGGCAGAACTTTTAAAAGATAATTTTGAAAAAAATAAAAAAATAGTTTGTGAGAACATAGGTGTGTTGTTTAATAGCTATAAGAATAAACCTATTATAATCGTTTCAGCAGGGCCTTCTTTAAATAAAAACAAATATTTGCTTAAAAAGATTAAAGGGAAAGCATTTATTTTTTCAGTAGGTTCGGCATTAAAACCTTTACTTAAGGTTGGGGTAAAACCTGATATGTTTTGTATTATAGATCCACAACCTATAACTTATAAGCAAATAGAAGGATTTGAAGATTTGGACATACCTTTAGTATTTTTAAATACGGCAAGTGCTTATACAGTTTCTAAGTATAAAGGGCCTAAGTATGTTGCAGTAAACAGAAGTTCGGAGCTGGAAAAGTCAGAATATCTAATAGATACAGGCGGTTCAGTGGCTACTGCTGTTATGGATATGGCCATAAAATTTGGAGGTAATCCTATTGTATTTATAGGACAAGATTTGGCATTTACAAACGGAGAGCACCATGCAGATGGGAATATGTATGGGGAAGAAGAAAAGGTGAAGTCTCTTCCAAACATGAGAAAAATAAGAGGACAAAATGGAGAGATTTTAGATACAACACTTGGGCTGTTAAGTTTTAAATACTGGATTGAAAATAAGATAAAAGATAATCCGCATATCGAATTTATAAATGCCACAGAGGGTGGTGCATATATAGAAGGCTGTAAACATATGAAATTACAGGAATTTATAGATAAATATATAGTTTAAATTGATTTTAGATAGTATGAATAAGAAAGTATTGATACAAAAATAATGAAGGCAGTGTTAAAAGTTTTATGAAAAATTAAAACTTTTGACAATATTAATTATATAATATTAGGGAGAGATATTATATGAATACTTTTAAGATTGGTAATAGATATATAGGAAAAGATTATCCACCTTTAGTAATAGTAGAGATAGGTATTAACCATGAAGGAAGTTTAGAAATTGCAAAAAAGATGGTTGATGCTGCTTATATGGCAGGTGCAGAAGTAATAAAACATCAAACTCATATTGTAGAAGATGAAATGAGTTTAGAAGCAAGAAAAGTTATACCAGGTAATACAAATGTATCTATTTATGATGTGATTGAAAGATGTGCACTTTCAGAAGAAGAAGAAATGGAATTAAAAGAATATGTGGAATCTAAAGGCATGATATTTTTAAGCACTCCATTTTCTAGAGCTGCTGTAAATAGATTGGAAAGAATGGGAGTATTAGCATATAAGATAGGTTCAGGAGAATGTAATAATTATCCTTTAGTTGAATATATAGCATCATTGGGTAAACCTGTAATCTTATCAACTGGTATGAATAATATTGAAAGTGTTAAGAAATCAGTAGAAATATTTAGAAAATATGACATTCCTTTTGCTTTACTTCATTGTACAAATTTATATCCTACTCCACCTCATCTTGTAAGATTAGGTGGAATGATAGAATTACAAAAAGAATTTCCAGATGCTGTTATAGGATTATCAGATCATACAGTTAACAATAATGCTTGTTTGGCAGCAACAGCATTAGGAGCATGTATATTAGAAAGGCATTTTACTGATAGTAAGGATAGATTAGGACCAGATATTATATGTTCTATGGATCCAAAAGAATTAAAAGAACTTATAGAAGGAAGTAGAGAAATTTATTTAATGCGTGGAGGGAAAAAAGAAGCTGCAAAAGAAGAGCACGTGACTATTAATTTTGCATTTGCGACAGTTGTTGCTATAAAAGATATAAAAAAAGGTGAGGTATTAACAAAAGATAATATTTGGGTTAAAAGGCCTGGAACGGGTGAAATTAAGGCTGAACATTATAATAGTTTATTAGGTAAAAAAGTAACTAGAAACATTAAATATGATGAGCATTTAAGTTGGGATGATATAGAATAGAAGGTGGGAAGATGAAAAAAATAGTTTTTTTAACAGGTACAAGAGCTGATTATGGGAAAATTAAATCATTGATGAAAAAAATAGAAGAACACAAAAAGTTTGAGTTATATATATTTGTAACTGGAATGCATCTTCTTTCAAAATACGGTTCGACATATAAAGAAATTGAGAAAGATGGATTTAAAAATATATATAAGTATATAAATCAAAAAGCTAATGCACATATGGATATAATTCTTAGCAATACAATTTTAGGTTTTAGTAATTATGTATCTGAAATAAAACCTGATATGATTGTAGTTCATGGAGACAGACTTGAAGCCCTTGCAGGAGCAATTGTAGGAGCATTTAACAATATAAAAGTTGCTCATATAGAAGGTGGAGAAGTATCAGGAACTATAGACGAGTCAATAAGACATGCAATTACCAAATTTTCACATATTCATTTTGTTGCCAATGAAGAAGCTAAAAAAAGAGTAATACAATTAGGGGAAAGAGAGGATTCAATATATATAATAGGTTCACCAGACATTGATATAATGGCGTCTGATAACCTGCCAACATTAGAATATGTAAAAGAACATTATGAAATAGATTTTGAAAATTATGCAATATTTATATATCATCCTGTAACTACAGAAGTTCATAAATTAAAAGAAAATATTAAAAACGTTGTTGATGCACTTATTAAATCTAATAAAAATTATGTTGTTATATATCCAAATAACGATGAAGGTAGTGAAATAATATTAAATGAGTATAAAAGATTCAAATATAACTCACATTTTAAAATTTTTCCATCAATTAGGTTTGAAAACTTTTTAACATTATTAAAAAATTGTGATTTTATGATAGGAAATTCAAGTGCTGGTGTTAGAGAAACAGGTGTATATGGTATACCTTCTATTGATATAGGAAATAGACAACAAGGAAGATATGATTTGAACAAGTCAAAACATATAGTTCATGTAAATAATGACTCAGTTGAGATATTAAATGCAATAAAAAATATAAATAAAATGAACGTAACTACACAATTATTATTCGGGGATGGAAAGAGTGATGAAAAATTTATTAAAATTCTAGAAAGCAGTAAAGTTTGGGAAAAACAATATCAAAAAAAATTTATTGATATATTAGATACAACAGAACTTATTAATAGTGAAACAGCATAAAAAAGGTGATGCATATGTATAAAAATAAAACTTTTTTAGCAGTTATTCCCGCTAGAAGTGGTAGCAAAGGGATACCAAATAAGAATATAGTTGATGTTAACGGGAAACCACTTATTCAATATACAATAGACGAAGCATTAAAATCAAAATATTTAGATAGGGTTATTGTATCGACAGATAGTGAAAAAATTGCTGGAGTTGCGAGAAGGTGTGGTGCAGATGTACCATTTTTAAGACCAGCAAAACTTGCATCAGATACAGCAAAAACTATAGATGTTTTAATTCATGTAATAAACAAATTGAAAAAACAAGGAGAGCAGTATGATTATTTAGTACTCCTTCAGCCTACTCAGCCTTTAAGACAAGTTTTTCATATTGATGAAGCCATAGAAAAAATAGTTGATAACAATAAATCTTCACTAGTTAGTGTATCTAAAGTTAAGGAACATCCTATATTGATGAGAACTATAAAAGAAGATGGTACTTTAGAAAAACTTTTGAAAGTAAGCAGTACAGTTAGGAGACAAGATTTTCCTGATTGTTATAAAGTAAATGGTGCTATTTATATAAATAAAATTGATAAAACATTTAATAATAACTTGAGCCTTAATGATAATAAACTTTCATATATAATGGAAGAAAAATACGATATAGATATAGATGAACCTTTAGATTTAGAAATTTTTAAAATTAAATTGAGAGAAATAAAGAGATAATTTATGAATAGATTAAATTAATATTTAGCAACCCATAGGAGGAAATTTATGTCATCAAAATTATATATTTCTATGTACCATTATGTTCGTGATTTAAAAAATAGTCGTTATCCTCGAATCAAAGGTTTAGATTATCATTTATTTAGGCAACAATTGGAATTTTTTAAACAGAATTTTAATGTAGTTACAATGGAAGAGGTTATTGCAGCTTATAAAGAAAGTTATGAGCTACCAAAATATGCACTACTACTAACATTTGATGATGGCTATATTGATCATTATTTATATGTGCTGCCAATACTAAAAGAATATGGAATGCAAGGAGCTTTTTTTGTTCCTGGGAAAGTTTTTGTAGAAAATGCTTTATTAGATGTTAATAAAATTCATTTTATTTTGGCTAGTTCTGATGTTCAAGTTTTATTGTCGAGTTTGTTTAAGAAATTGAACTATTATCGTGGGCAAGAATTTTACTTTCCCTCTAACGAAGAACTTTTTGAAAAATATGCAGTTGCAAATAGATTTGATTGCAAAGAAATTATTTTTATTAAGAGAATTCTTCAAATGGTTTTACCAGAAAGGCTTCGTTCAAAAATTGCTAGTGAGATGTTTGAAGAACATGTTGGAGTAAAGGAAGAAAATTTTGCAAAAGAACTTTATTTAAATTATGATCAGATGAAATACATGAAAAGAGAAGGAATGTATTTTGGAATTCATGGTTATGATCATTATTGGATGAATATGTTGAACTTAGATGAGTTAAAACAGGATATTACGAAAGCGTTAATATGTATGGATGAATTTGTTGATTCGAATTGTTGGGTAATAAATTATCCATATGGTTCTTATAGTGATGATGTGATTGATTATGTAAAATCTATGGGGAGTATACTTGGAGTTACTACAGATTTAGGTATTGTAGATTTAAAAACGTGTCATCCATTTAAGTTACCACGTTTGGATACAAATGATTTTCCACCAAAAAGTAATACTTATTTAAAATTTATGTATTATTAATAAATATTTATGTAAAAAATGAGATATAAAATTATTATTTTTTATATAATTTTCGATATATTTGGGAGGAAATAAGTATAATGAATAAATTTGATGAAAGATATATTATTCGGTTAGCAAATATATCAGATATTGATAATATTATGCGTTTTATTGATGAGCATTGGAAAAAAGGACATATAATGGCTCGTGATAAAGAATTATTTAAATATGAATATGCAGATGGGGATAATTTAAATTTTGTTTTAGCTATTGATAAGAATACTAAACTAATTGAAGGAATATTTGGATTTTTAAAGTGTTCAAATACAAAAGATCCTAAAAAGAAAGACATTTGGGGCAGTATATGGAAAGTAAATGATTCACACAACAACATACCATTTCTTGGAATAGAATTAGCAAAGCGAGTATTTACACTGACAAATTGTCGTACTCATATAGGTAATGGAGCAAATCCTGATACAACTATTCCATTAAGAAGGTTATTTTTTGGTGATAAAGGAGTCAAAATGAAACAGTATTATTTACTTAATCCATATATTGATGAATACAAGATTGCGGTAATAAAAAATAAAGTTAATGAGGCTACTGTTTTTATGCAAAATGGAGTAACTTTACGAGAATTTCATTCAATTGACGAAATAAAAAAATATTTTGATATAGAAAGTGTTGATGCAATTCCATATAAAGATAATTGGTATGTTAATAAGCGTTATTTTTGTCATCCATATTATAAATACAATGTATATGGATTGGAAGAAAGAACAGGAAAAATAGGGGCATTAATGATGGCGAGGGTAGTTGAATGTAATGGCAGAAAAGTATTCAGAATTGTAGATTATATTGGAAATCAAAAATTATTTGCTGGATTATCTAAAGAATTTCAAGAAATGATAAAAGATAATGGTTTTGAATATATAGATTTTTATACATATGGTTTTGATGAGGAATCGATATTAAAAGCTGGATTTAAACTTAGAACAGATGATGATCCCAATATAATTCCAAATTACTTTGAACCATTTGTACGTAAAAATATTGATATATGGGCACATTATAAACTTGATGGTACTTTATTTTTCAAAGCTGATGGTGATCAAGATAGACCGAATATAATTAGGAGTATTTAAAATAGTGGATGAGGTGGTAGAGCATGGATAATATAAGTGAGTTTAGGAGTAATTTAATAAAGAATGACTTGTATAATGAAAGTGCAAAGAAGTATGTTGATAAAATTAAAAATACTGGTAATATCGTGATATGGGGATGTGCAAGTACAGGTCAGTATGTATATGATTTTTTAGAAAAATTTGGACTAGTCGATAAAATCAAATATTTTGCCGATAATGATAGAAAAAAATGGGGGAGTAAAATGAATGGGCTACTTATTTTATCCCCTGAGGAAGTAGTTAAAAAGTATAATGATAAAAGTATATCAAGTATAATAGTTGCATCTCAACATTTATCAGATATTAGAAAGCAGTTGTTATCACTTGGAATAGAAGATCATGCTATAGATGTAAGAGGGTTCAGTTTAGCAAAGGATTATTTAGATTTTAGAAATGAATCTCCGTTTGAAATAATTAACTCTCACATAGAACAATATGAAAAGGTTTACTCATATTTATCAGATGAGCATTCAAAGAAGGTTTATTTGGGAATTTTAAATTCTAAAATATCTTTGGATAATAAGTATATGAAAGGTATAGCTTCACCTGCTAAAGAACAATATTTTGATAAAGAACTTATAAAAATAAGTGAAGAAGAGGTATTTTGTGATTGTGGAAGTTTTAATGGGGATACTCTAGAAACATTTATCTCGTTGTCAGGTGGTAGGTACAAAAAATATATAGCCATTGAAGCTGACAAAGAAATATATAATGAGTTAAATAAAAAAGTTGTTGCAAAAGGTATAAGTAAGAATGTGCAAACATATAATGTCGCATGTTGGGATGAAAAAACGATTTTAAAATTTCAACCTTTACAAGATTCAGGTCATATTTCAGAAAATGGAGAGGTTTTTGTTTGTGCTGATACCTTAGATAATATTCTTCAAAATGAAGAAGTGACATTTTTGAAAATGGATATTGAAGGTGCTGAGGAAAGGGCTTTAAAGGGTGCTAGTGCAGTAATTAAGAAATATAAGCCAGTTTTAGCAATCTGTCTTTATCATAGCTTAGAAGATTATTATAAACTTCCATTATTGATAAAAGAAATGAATGATGAATATAGTCTATTTATTCGGAATTATACTGATATGTTAGATGTTGAAACTGTATGCTATGCAATTCCTAAGGATAGACTTTAGTAGTATTGGATAATATTGTAGACATGAAAATCTAAACGTTATAAAATATAAAGGAGGTGAGCATGTGGACAAAATTGTAATTGGTATGGTTGGAGCAGGTCGAGCAACAGAACTACATATGAATGCTTTACAAAGGGTAAGCGGTATACCATTACATTTTAAAACGATAGTTGCACGTCGTCCCGAACAATTATTGACAGTAAAAGAAAGATACGGATTTGAAATTGCATCTTATAATTTTAATGATTTGCTGATTGATCCTGAAATAGACGTTATTGATATTTGTACTCCGCCTTATGTTCATGAGGACATGATTATTAAAGCTATACAGGCAGGTAAGCATGTTATATGTGAAAAGCCATTAACAGGTTATTTTGGTAATGAAAATGATGAAAAACCCGTAGGCTTAAAAGTTTCGAAAACAATAATGTATGAAGAGGTTTTAAAATCAATAGAAAATTTGAAAAAAATCATTGATGCGTCAGATAGAAAGTTTATGTATGCTGAAAATTTTGTATATGCACCTGCTGTGGTAAAAGCGGCAGAAATTATATATGCAAAGAAAAGTAGGATTCTTTATATGAAAGGTGAAGAAAGTCTTAAGGGTTCTAGTTCACCTGTAGCAAGTGAATGGTCTAAAACTGGTGGCGGAACTTTTATACGAACGGGTTCACATCCACTGTCAGCTATATTGTGGCTTAAGCAACAGGAAGCACAAGCACGCGGTGTTGATATTTTTGTCGAAAGTGTTCTTGCGGATATGGGAAGAGTAACGCCATTATTATCAGAATATGAACACAGGTATATTATGGCATATCCTAACGATGTTGAAGATAATGGTACCGTAATATTGACTTTTTCAGATGGTTCAAAGGCAGTAATTATTGCTACGGATGTTTGTCTAGGAGGTAGTAAGAATTATTTAGAATTATATTGTAATGATGCAAATATTAAGTGTAATTTAACTATGAATGATATGATGTCAACATATTTTTTGGATGAGCATGGATTAGATAATGTATATCTTTCAGAGATGCTTCCTGCTAAAATAGGATGGAATAAACCTTTTATAGCTGATGAAGTAATACGTGGATATACTGATGAAATGCAGGATTTTATGGAGTCGATTTATTATGATAGAGAGCCTAAATCAGGTTTTAAGCTTGCATATGATACAATAAAAATCATTTATGCAGCTTATAAGTCTGCAGAAATAGGACAAAGAGTGAAATTATAGAAGAAATTGTATAATTAAATAAATATATTTATGCAATTTTCTTAGATATTAGAATTATGTAGATTTATTTTGGAATTTATTAATTTAATAGCATAAATAAATGAATTTATAGCAGTTATATAGCTGACTATAATATTTAAAATAAGGAGAAATGTATATGAAAAAATTAGCAGATAAGTTTTATGAAATAGCAGATTTATATCCTGACAAAATGGCTATATGGTGTGATAATAAAACTATTACATATAAAGCTCTTGCTAATTTAGTAAGTCAATATTCAAATTATTTTTTAAAAAATGGGATTACTTACCGTGAGCATATTGGTATTCCAATGAACAATAGTATTGAATCAGTTGCACTAATTCTTACAGCAGCAAATCTTGGAGTGGGGCTTGTTCCAATAAATCCAACTTTACCAATGGATGCTATTAGAAAAGCTTTTACTTTTGGCAATGTAAAACATCTTATTGCAAGACGCATATTTTTTGAACAATGTGATAAATTAGGTGGATTAAACATTGATGGCATGAAGTTTTGTTTAGATGAAGAATATGACAATACGTTATCATTAGCAAATGCAATGGAAATGTCTTCAAAAAGACCAATTATTAAAGAAGTTAGTGGAGATGAAACATTAATTCTTACTATGACTTCTGGTTCAACAGGTTCACCAAAGCCAATTGATTTAACACAAAATAATAAATATCAACGTGTTATGGCTCATGTAAACTTATATAATATAACAAAAAATGACAATGTTCTTGCAGCGACTCCACTTTATCATTCTTTGGCTGAGAGACTTGTATTAATTCCGTTATTAACTGGTGGTACAAGTGTTTTATTACCGAGATTTACTCCAAATATTTGGTTTGATTGTGTAAAAAATTTAAAAGTAACATTTACAATTGCTGTATCAGCTCAGCTTAGTCAAATTGCTGAGTTACTTTCTAGTCCATTTATTCCAGAAATAGAAAGTCTAAGATGTGTTGTTTCTTCTTCTGCATTACTTGAACCACATGTAAAAAATGAATTAATAGATAAGTTAAAATGTGAATTTCATGAAATATATGGTACTTCTGAAGTATCTACTGTAACAAGTATTAATTTTAAAGAATCTTTAAATAAGAAGCAATCAGTAGGAAAGCCAATTCCTGAAGCAGATATAAGAATTATTAAAGATAATGGTGAATTGGCAACGACTTATGAAATAGGTGAAATAGCATGTAAGACAAGTCTTATGTGTAATGGTTATTATGGTATGCCGGAAATTTTTTGTAAATCATTACAGGATGGTTATTTTAAAACAGGAGATTTGGGTTATCTTGATGAAGATGGTTTTTTATATTTTTCAGGTCGTAAAAAAGAGTTAATTATAACTGGTGGTATTAATGTATATCCTTCAGATATAGAAAAATGTGTATTAAAACTTCCTGAGGTGAAGGAATGTGCAGCATTTGCATATCCAGATGAGAGACTTGGAGAAGTTGTTGCATTAGCTGTTGTTATTAAACCAAATTGTAAATTAAGAAAACGAGCAATTAAGATTCAATGTGCTAGAAATCTTGCAGATTTTCAACAACCACATAAAATTTTCTTTGTTGATCAATTACCAAGAAATGCAATGGGAAAACTTATGAAATTTAAATTGATAGAATATGTAAGACTTCATTGTTTAGACGAATGATTATAAAGAAGAATGGAGGTAAAATAATGAGGGTATCAGATTTTATAATAAGTAGACTACAAAAAAAATATACAATAGATAAGGATATTGATATAGAAAATCTTAACTATGTAGAAAGTGGCTATGTAGATTCACTCGGTATTATTAAGTTTATAGTTGAGATTGAAGATGAATTTGGAATTGAATTTTCAGATGATGAAATAGCAGATCCATCTTTTAAAACAGTAGGTGGTTTAATAAAACTTGTAGAAAGAAAAGTGATGAATAATGAATAATCTCAAACTTGTTACTATAAAGGATAAAAATGGCATCTGCAGAAAGACAGAATTTAGAATAGGAGATATTACAGTAGGAAAAGATTTTTTGGTTATTGCAGGCCCGTGTAGTGTTGAATCTGAAGAACAAATAATGACTGTTGCAAAGGCAGTTAAGGCTGCAGGAGCAAATATGCTTCGTGGAGGTGCATATAAGCCAAGAACTTCTCCTTATTCTTTTCAAGGTCTTGGAAGAGCTGGATTACAGTATCTTAGTAAAGCAGGAAAGGAAACAGGGCTTCCGATTATAACAGAAGTGATTGATACAAGGGATGTTTATTTAATTAGTGAATATGCCGATGTACTTCAAATTGGAGCACGTAATATGCAAAATTTTTCTCTTCTTGTTGAAGTAGGAAAAGTTAAAAAACCTGTTCTTCTTAAAAGGGGTATGAATGCTACTATTGAAGAGTGGCTTAACTGTGCAGAATATATTATGAAGGCAGGAAATCCAAATGTAATTTTGTGTGAACGAGGTATTCGTACTTTTGAAACGTATACAAGAAATACTTTAGATTTAAGTGCTGTTGCTGCGGCAAAAGGACTTACCCATCTTCCGGTAATTGTTGATCCTTCACATTCTACAGGGCGTGTAGATTTGATACATCCTATGACTTTAAGTGCAATTATGGCTGGGTGTGATGGACTTATGATTGAAGTTCATCCATCACCTTCTCATGCTCTTAGTGATAAGGAACAACAACTTACGCCTGAGCAATTTAAAAATTTAATGGATGATGTTAAAAAAACTCTTATTTTTAGAGATGAGTTATATGCAAAAAAGAATTAAAATTATTAAATTTTCCTTATTTCAAGAAAATTTAATTTAAATGGTATTAATCAAAGAAATATCAAATAAAAAATATATAGAATAAATTTTAAATAGTATATTAAAATTATTATATTTGAGCAGAGAAATAGAGCTACGATTACACTAAAGAAAGGCAATAGATTAAACTCTATTTCCTTTTTTTATTAAATCTTTTGTTATATTCTGCCGATAAACGAAGTAGAAGAATTTTTTTTAAGGGTCGGGGGTTTAGAAAATGAAAATAAATTCTTTAGATTCTATAATTAATGTTCAAAAGTTTAATTCAAATGGTATAAATATGAGTAGGCAGAATGGAGTAGTAAACGATGAAGAATTGAGTCAGAATGATGATTCAGCTGATACATTTGTAGAATTTAATGGAAAGTTATTAATTGAAGCAATGAATAAAGCAAATAAAGAACTTGAGACAGTGAATAGAAAAATAGAATATGAAATACATGAAGTAACAAAGACGATTATTTTTAGAATAAGGGATACAGTTACAAATGAAATAATAAAAGAGATACCGCCTAAGAAAATACAAGATATGATAGCTAAGATGTGGGAACTTGCAGGTCTTTTTGTGGATGAGAGAGCTTAGAAAAATGCTAAGCATTTTTCTAAAATGAATAATGAATAGTGAATAATGAATAGGTAAAAGATTTTTTCTGGTAAAGTAAAAAGTATTTATAACTTTAAGTTTGATTGTTTGCAGTTAGTTGTAGTATTAAGCTTAAAAATGATATTATTTTACTTATTCATTATTAATTATTACCTATTCATTAAAAAAGAAGCGGGGTGTTTATATGGCAGGGATGCGTGTGTTTGGTTTTGGTTCTGGTATGGATATAGATAAAATGGTTTCAGATTTGATGAAGGCGGAAAGAGCTAGAACTGTGGACAAATTGGAGAAAGAAAAACAAATCATTACTTGGAAGCAGGAAATATATCAAGATATAAATAGGGATATTGCTAAATTTATAATAGATTCAAGAGACAAATTTGACCTTTCAGGCAAATTGACTACAGGTGGGACTTATGTAAAATCCTATGAAAATATGGATTGGGTAAAACAAGCTACGTCATCAAATGAAAGTGTACTTACAGCTTCAGCTACAGCAAAAGCTTTAGATGGAAGTTATAAAATTAATATTACTCAACTTGCAAAAGGTGTAAGTAAAAATAGTACAGCTGATATATCAGTAGATGGCATGGATGAACATGATAAGTTATGTGATCAGTTTTCGAATTTGAGTAGTAATGATATTTTAAGTTTTACAATAACTACTACTGATGAAAATGGTAATGAAAAATCTCAATCATTTACATTTAATAGTGTTAAAGATTACACTTTAGATGATATTATAACAAAGATAAATAATTCTGATTTAGATATAACAGTTTCTTATGATAGCAATTTTGATAGAGTTTTTATAAATAGTACTGCTACTGGAGCTAATGTATCTTTAAAAATAGTAGATAAATCAAGTATAAGTTCTGCTAATGCAGACCATTTCTTTTCAGACATTTTAAAGATTAATATTGATGATGCATCAGGGACTAAAGTAGAAGGTCAAGATTTAAAATTTACTTTGGGTGAAGGTTCTGATGCAACAACATTAACTTATAATTCAAATACATTTAGTATAAATGGTATAAACATAACAGCTAATGGAGTAGGGGAAAGTACTATAACAGTTAAGACAGATGTAGATGGAGTTTATGAAAAAATAAAAGAATTTGTTGAAAGTTATAATAAATTGATAGATAGTATTGATGCTAAATTATCTGAAAAAGTTTATAGAGATTATAAACCTCTAACTGATGAAGAAAGAAAAGCATTGACAGAAGATCAAATAAAAAAATGGGAAGAGATGGCTAAAAGTGGATTACTTAAAAATGACAGTATTTTAGAAAAAGTTTTATATGATGCAAGAAAAGCTTTATATGAAACAGTACAAAATATTGGTGGAACTTTTAAACATTTAACTGATATAGGAATTGATACGGGAACTTATAGTGAAAAAGGAAAGTTGTTTATAGATGAAGCTAAATTAAAACAAGCTATATCTAATGATGCTAATGGAGTTATGGAATTATTATTTAAAGAATCCGATAGTAGTGATGAAGAGACAAAGTATAATGAAAGTGGTTTGATTACTAGGTTATTTGATTCTATGACAGATAATATGAAGAAAATCATAGAGAAGGCAGGGCCTGGTAATGATTCATCTCTGCTTAAACAAGTAAAATCTAATATATTAGTAGATTTTACTATTGGTAGTTCTTATAGAAGTGGTAGTATTAGTTTTCTACAAGAAGATATTTTGGATATTACAAAAGAAATTTATAAAGAAGAAGACAGACTTAAAGATTTAGAGGATATGTATTATAAAAAATTTACTGCAATGGAAACTGCTTTAGCTCAAATGAATAATCAATCTAGTTGGTTGGCTTCTCAATTAGGAGGAATGTAGTAATTAGTTTAAAACAAAATTAGGAGTGGTAGTATATGTCAATAAATAATCCATATAATTATTCTTTACCTAACAATTTTGTAATTAAAAATAAATTTGAAAATAAACAAGATGTTTCACAACTGAATACAGCTAATGTAAAAAAATCTAATAATAAGTTTGACCAGTATAAAGAGCAGGCTATTATGACTGCACCACCTGAGGAACTTACTTACATGCTTTACGATGGTATAGTAAAATTTTTAAAAAAAGCTAAAATATATATGGAACAAAAAGATTTTGAAGGAATAAATGATTCATTAAAAAGAGCTCAAGATATAATAACTGAGTTAAATATAACATTAAATATGGATTATGAAATAAGTAAAAATTTGAGAAGTTTATATGATTTTATGTTGAGGAGATTAATTGATGCAAATATAAAAAAAGAATCCAGTATCGTAGATGAGGTTTTGGATTTAGCAGTAGATTTGAGAGATACTTGGAAGGAAGCAGTGAAGTTAGCTAAAAAAGAAAGTTGATATTTTATAAAGATTGGAGGTGAAAATTATGAGCAGTATAATTAATATGATGGAAAGTAATGTATATAGTTTAAGACAAGCTATAAATATTTCTAATATTAGAAAGGCTATGAATCAAGACCAGCAGTCAGTTGGTAATTTGATAAAGGGTATGGAAGAAATAAATAAAAAAACTATGGAATTGTCTCTTCAACCATATAAAGGGAGTAATATAGATATAAAGTTATAAAAACTCTTAATAAAGATAGCTTATTAGCTGTCTTTTTTTATAGATATTTTTCAAGGAACGGAGATGAATAAATGTCAGATTATATTAATGATTTGTTAAGAGATTTATCAAACATAATAGAAAAAAAGCATTTTTATATAAAAGAAATATTAAGATTAACAGAAAAACAAAAAAGACTTATTAAATTAGAAAAAATTAATGTATTATTAAAACAAATACAGTTAAAAGAAGAGTATATTAAATTGATAGAGATATTAGATATGGAGTTTAATAATAAAGAACATGAATTATGTAAAAAGTTAGGATTACAGCGTTTAGATGAAATTAGTGAAGAAAAGCATCCAAAAATAAAAACGATTAATATTATAAAGGATAATATAATTAACACATTAAGAAAAATAAAAAGTATAGATGATAAGAACATAGTAGATATGACAGAAAATATACACGAAGTAAAGAATAAAATAAAAGATATAAGACAAAGTAAAAAGATTTCAAATGCTTATGCTTCATATAAACATCAAGTTACTTCTATATTTTTCGATAGGAAAAAATAGGTAAAAAATTATATTTTTATTAAAAATAAATTAGAATGGATGATTTTATGTTGGATAGTTTTGAAAAGATTGAAAAGTTAATAGAATTAAGCAAAGAAAAGAAAAAAGTGATGGAAAATATACTTGGAACTATAAGATTACAAAAAAGGTTTATTGAACTTGAGAATATAGATGCTTTTTTAAAACAAGATGAATTAAGGCAAAAATATATTAAAAGGATAGAAGAACTAGATTATAAATTTTGTACTTTATTTAATAAATTAAAATCTGATTTTAATATAGATTCAATTGAAAAAATAGACATAAACAAATATTCAAGAGTAAAAAATTTAAAAGAAGTCGTTTGTCAAATTTTAAAGTTAGAACAAGAGATAAAGACTAAAGAATTTGAAAATATACAGCTGTTAAAAGAAAATAATAATTATTTAAGTAATAAGTTTAAATTTATGAAACAAGGGAAAAAAGTAGTAGAGAAATATAATGTATATAAAAATCTAAGCAAGGATAAGAAAAGTACAAAATAAGTATCTCAGCTATATTAAGCTGAGTTTTTATTTTCCAGATATAATTACGATATTCAACATTTTTCTACAGCATTTCATGTATAAATATGAAGTAGCTTTTTGTAAGGTATACAGTGAAATTTTAATTAACATTTTTTACACATGAAGTTAACATGTTATTAACAGATTAAAATATTGAAAATACAGTTATCAACAACTTTATCCACATTATCCACAGAAATAATAACAACAATTCACATTTATGTGAATAAAATTAGTTTGCTTATAAATTTGTAAAATACAAGAATAAATAATTGTTGTTAGTAAATTCAAAAAACAAAAAAATATATAAAAAATAAGAAACTTGTGGATAAAGAAGTGGATAATGTTGAAAACTTTAGAAAAAATTCAAAAAATAAATATTTGTATGTTGTTTTAGACGGGATAATATGGGTAAAATATAGAATATAAAAAGTAAGTAAATGTTATTTACAGTAATTTTACAATTCTTTTAAGATATATTATTTATAAAAAATGAATAAAAATAAATAAATCAAAAAACTGAAGTAAGATAAGCTATTAGCTAATAGCATTAATCATATATTTTGGGAAGGAGCTGAAGACTATGAGAGTTAAAGTAAGTGGAAGAAATTTAGAGGTAACAGATGCTTTAAAGGAAAGTGTCATTTCTAAATTAGAGAGGTTTGGTAAATATTTTAAGGAAGATGTTGAGGCTCAGGTTACTTTGAGTGTAGAAAAGAATAGACAAATTGTAGAGATTACTATTCCTATAAATGGTACTATATTGAGAGCTGAAGAATCTACAGATGATATGTATGCTTCAATAGATAAGACTATTGATAAATTATATAGGCAGATGGAAAAGCATAAAACTAAGCTTGAAAAGAGATATCATGGACATGATACAATCAGGTTTGAAAATATTCCAAATGTAGTTAATGAGGAAGAGGATAAGTATAAGATAGTAAAGACCAAAAGATTTGCTATAAAGCCAATGGACCCTGAAGAAGCAGTTTTACAGATGGATTTGTTAGGCCATAATTTCTTCGTATTTACAAATGCTGAAACAGATGAGGTAAATGTAGTATATAAAAGAAAGGATGGAAATTACGGTTTGATAGAACCATATTTTTAGAATAAAAGTGTTATAATAGTAGTGGAGAGTTAATTCTCTGCTACTTTTTTTATGAAAGAAGAAAATTAATTTTTATATTTAAAATAAAGTTTAAATTAAAAGGTGATTTAATTGAAAAATAGAGAAATAAAAATTTGAGTAAAAAAGTAAGAATACAATTTGAAAATAATTTAAAAGCTTTTAGGGAGCGATTTATAGATGTATAGATTGTATTGTCAGAATTTAAAAAATTATTTAGATGTAAATAAAACAGAAAATTTTGATGAATTTAGGTTGAAAATTATAAAACCTTTATTAATTTTAGCAGATGTCGAAAAATATAAGAGGTTAAAGGAAGAAAATGCATTATATAAAGAAGTAAATAATTTAGTATATGAAATAAATAATAATAAGCATAAATATATACGTTTTGATACATTTTCTTGGGAACTTTGGGCTTTAGATTTTAGGAGTAAAAAGGATAACTTTTTTTCAGAGGAAATTATAAATGAACAATTGAAATTAATAAATTTGATATTGGGAACACAATATTGGATATAAATGAAAATTTTGAATAGTTATAAAAAGTATTGTAGCTACTTTTTTATTTTTTTGTAGAAATAAAAAGGAATTTTAGAAAAAATATAGAAATATGAAGTGATGACGAAATTGATTGAATTTTTCTTGAAAGGAGAACCTATATGTTTTTAGAAGCCCTATTAATTGGAATAATTATAGGTATTGTAAAAAAAGGAAGATTGTCAAATTTATCATATGTTAGATTTAGAGGTTGGATATTAATTATTTTTGCACTTTTTATAAATATTTTGCTTATTTTTCAAAGCAAAATTCCAATAATAAATGGATACGAACATTATTTATATACATTTGGATTAGTATTGATAATGGCTGTTTTGGCTATGAATTTAAATAAAAAGGGAATGTGGATTATTTTGTTAGGCGTATTTATGAATTTTGTTACTGTAGTTGTTAATGGATTTAAAATGCCTATTTATTTTGAAGGGCTTAAAGTTGCAGGGTTGAATAATATGCTGTATATGATAAAATCAGGATATATAGCAAACTATATAGATTTGCATGAAGCAGTGGGATGGACAAAATATATCAGTAAATTTATAGTACTTCCAAAGCCATATCCTTTGGCTAAAGTTATGAGTATAGGAGATTTAATTATGTCATTAGGAATAATAAGATTTTTATACGGTGAGATGACTAGATTAAACTTGAGTATGAGAAATAGAATGATTAATTTAGGATATAAGATTAAATTATAATGGTAGGGAAACCTACCTTTTTTAATTGAAAATTGATAATTGAGAATTGAAAATTGAGTTAGTAGCAAGTAGTTAGTGGGAAAAATCTTTTGATTATTGTAATGAAATTTTAATAAATCTGCACAAATTTTTTTAAATATAGTGATATAATAAATGAAGGGATTAAAATCTTCAAATTTTATTTATATTTTGAGTATAGAGTATTTAGTTAAGAGTTAAGAATTAAGAGTTAAAAATTAAATATAGATTTATTATTAATTTGATATATTGAGGAGTTGAGTTATATGGGTTTTTTAAGTAAGATATTTGGAAGTTTTAATGATAGAGAAGTAAAAAGACTATTTAAAATAGTTGATCAGATAGAATCATTTGAAGATGAGATGAAATCATTATCAAATGAAGAGTTGAGAGCTAAAACACAGTATTTTAAAGAAAAATTAGCTAATGGCAGTACTTTAGATGATATTTTACCAGAGGCTTTTGCAGTAGTAAGAGAGGCTGCTGATAGAACTCTTGGTATGAGACATTATAGAGTACAGCTTTTAGGTGGTATAGTTCTCCATCAAGGACGTATAGCAGAGATGAAAACTGGTGAAGGTAAAACTCTTGTTGCTACACTGCCGGTATATCTCAATGCTCTTACAGGCAAAGGAGTTCATGTTGTAACGGTAAATGACTACTTAGCAAAACGTGATAAAGAGTGGATGGGCAAAATATATGAATTTCTTGGATTATCTGTTGGCTGTTTAGTACATGGTATTAACAATGAAGAGAGGAAAGCAGCTTATGCTGCAGATATAACATATGGTACAAATAATGAGTTTGGTTTTGATTATTTAAGAGACAACATGGTTATTTTTAAAGAAGAAATGGTACAGAGAGAGCTTAATTATGCCATTATAGATGAGGTAGACAGCATTTTGATAGATGAAGCTAGAACACCTCTTATAATATCTGGAGCAGGTGCAAAATCAACTCATCTTTACCATCTTGCAGACAGTTTTGTAAGAACGTTGAAAAAAGACGAGGATTATACTATAGATGAAAAGGCTAAAACAGTAGTTTTGACTGATGAAGGCGGTATTCCAAAGGCTGAAAAATATTTTGGGCTTGAAAACTTGGCAGACCCGGCTAATATGGAGATTTCCCACCATATTAATCAAGCTCTTAAGGCACATACATTAATGAAAAGGGATATAGATTATGTAGTAAAAGATGGAGAGATAGTAATAGTTGATGAATTTACTGGAAGACTTATGTTTGGTAGAAGATATTCAGATGGACTTCATCAAGCTATAGAAGCTAAAGAAGGTCTTGAAGTAAGAAGAGAGTCTCAAACTCTTGCTACGATAACGCTTCAAAATTATTTTAGAATGTATAATAAGTTAGCTGGTATGACTGGTACAGCAAAGACAGAAGAAGATGAATTTAAACATATATATGGTATGGATGTAGTAGTTATTCCTACAAATAAACCAGTTATCAGACAAGATTTGCCGGATGCTGTGTATAAGTCTATTGACGGAAAGTTTAAGGCAGTTGTAAGGGAAATAGAAGAAAGACATAAAAAGGGACAGCCAGTTCTTGTAGGAACTATTTCTATAGAGAATTCAGAGTATTTGAGCAAGATTTTAAAGAGAAAGGGTATTCCGCATGAGGTATTAAATGCAAAGCATCATGAAAGAGAAGCTGAAATAGTTGCACAAGCTGGACGATATGGTGCTGTAACGATAGCTACCAATATGGCTGGGAGAGGGACTGACATTGTATTGGGCGGAAATCCTGAATTTATGGCTAAAAAAGAGCTTAAAAAGATGGGCTATGATGATTATGTAATATCTATGGTTACAAGTTTTACAGAAACAGATGATGATACTATTTTAGAAGCTAGAAAGACATACAAAGAAATATATAGTAAAGTAAAAAAGATAACTGATGAAGAAGCTAAGAGAGTAAGAGAAGTTGGAGGACTTCATATACTGGGTACAGAAAGACACGAATCTAGAAGGATAGACAATCAGTTAAGAGGGCGTTCAGGACGTCAAGGCGACCCGGGTTCTTCACAATTTTTCATATCACTTGAAGACGACCTCATGAGATTGTTTGGCAGTGAAAAAATTCGAGGATTAGTAGAAAAGCTTGGAATGGAAGATGATGTTCCTATAGAAGCTAAAATACTTTCAAAGTCTATAGAAACAGCTCAAAAGAAAGTGGAAAGTAGAAACTTTGCTATAAGAAAACATGTCCTTCAATATGATGATGTTATGAATAAGCAGAGGGAGATTATATATAGAGAAAGAAGAAGAGTACTAGAAGGCGAAAATCTTAAGCAGCATATTTGGAGTATGGTAGAGAAAATAGTAGATGATAGTATAGAGATGTATACTGCTGGGACAGATTATCCTGAAGAATGGGATTTAAAAGGTCTTGAAGAGCATTTACATGCAATTTTCTTGCCTAAAAATGTACTTAAACTTGATAATTTGGAAGACTTAACAAGAGAGAGTTTAAGAGAACAGATTCTTAGTATAGCTAAAGATTTATACGATAAGAAAGAAAAAGAAATATCTGAAGAGAGAATGAGAGAACTTGAGAGGGTAATTTTATTAAGAGTAGTTGATACTAAGTGGATTGACCATATAGATGCGATGGAGCAATTGAGACAAGGTATTACTCTTAGAGCTATAGGTAATGAAGACCCTGTTAGAGCATATCAAATAGAAGGTTTTGACATGTTCAATGAGATGATAAAAAATATTCAGGAAGATACAGTAAAATATGTTTTCAATGTTACAATTGAAACTGAAACAAAACGTCAGCAGGTTGCCAAAATAACTGATACAAGAGGTGCAGATAAAGCATTAAGTGGTAAAACTGTTGTAAGAAAAGGTAAAAAAGTGGGAAGAAATGACCCTTGTCCATGTGGAAGTGGAAAGAAATATAAGAAGTGTTGTGGAAAGTAAGATGAGGGAACAGGTGACAAATCGACTCTTGGTTATCAGTTCTTAGCTCTCGGATTAGGGTTATTCTCTAGGGTTAAGTTGACATGTAACAGGATATTGCTGATAGAAAAATTGTATAAGAGGTGAGTGAAGTTGCTGTTACTCGAACAGAGTTTACAGGATTTAAAGGA
The DNA here is from genome assembly GCF_900142285.1 of Caminicella sporogenes DSM 14501. Classification (NCBI taxonomy): domain Bacteria; kingdom Bacillati; phylum Bacillota; class Clostridia; order Peptostreptococcales; family Caminicellaceae; genus Caminicella; species Caminicella sporogenes. Next base: position 37,568 of record NZ_FRAJ01000010.1, read on the forward strand.
GATTGAGTTATCTTTAAAAGAATTGAGTGTTTCTCTTTGACATAGAAAATATTAAAAAAGAGATAAAACTTTTAGAAGAAAAAATGACTGAGCAAAAATTTTGGGATAATCAAAGTGAAGCTCAAAAAGTTTTGCAACAGTCTAAAAGATTGAAAGATAAAGTAGCAAGTTTTGAAAATTTATATAATACTTGGGAAGAAATTAGTCTTCTTGCAGAGATGGGAATAGAAGAAAATGATTCGTCAGTAGAGAAAGAAGTTATTAAAGGAATAGAAGATTTGAAAGAAAAAATTGAAAAACTTAAAATACAAACACTTTTAAATGGAAAGTACGATAAAAATAATGCCATATTGTCGATACATTCTGGAGCAGGTGGTTTAGATGCTCAGGATTGGGCTGAAATGCTTCTCAGAATGTATACTAGATGGGCTGATAAAATGGGTTATACAGTTAAGATTCTTGATATACTTCCTGATACCGAAGCAGGAATAAAAAGTGCTGTATTGCTTATTGAAGGAGAAAATGCTTATGGTTATTTAAAGTCAGAAAAGGGAGTTCATAGGATAATTAGAATATCTCCTTTTGACCCATCTGGTAAAAGACATACTTCTTTTGCTTCGGTAGATGTAGTTCCGGAGCTCGATGATGACATTGAGATAAATATAAATCCTGCAGACCTTAGGATAGATACTTATAGGGCTTCAGGAGCAGGCGGACAGCATGTAAATAAGACAGAGTCTGCTGTTCGTATAACACATATTCCAACTGGTATAGTTGTCCAGTGTCAAAATGAACGTTCACAGCACAGTAATAAAAATACTGCTATGAAAATGCTTATGGCAAAGCTTATTGAGTTGAAAGAGATGGAGCAAAAAGAAGAAATAGAAGACTTAAAGGGAGATTATAGTCAAATTGCATGGGGAAGTCAAATACGTTCTTATATATTCCATCCTTACAATCTTGTAAAAGATCACAGAACAAATGTTGAGGTGGGAAATGTTGGAGCAGTTATGGATGGAGAAATAGATAAGTTTATTAATGAATATTTAAAACAAAAACGTTAAAGTGAATTTGGCAGAAAGATATATATTCTTTCTGTTCTTTTTTAAATATTATTGATAAAATTTTAACGCTGGATTTTGCAATTTTAAATATGAAACTTGCAACTTAAAATTTTTTTTATATATTTAATAAATTTATGAAAAGACTTGTTTTTTAAGAGGAATTTTTATGACTCGTGTAGAATTTATTATATATACATATTTTTTTATTTGCAGTATGTTTTTATAAATCTATCAAAAGGAGGTAATCTGTAGAATTGATTAAGACAGAGAATTTAAAAAAAGGTACTAATCAAAACAAAAAAGAGAAGAAAACTGGAAAATTAAAAAATAGTAAATTTAATAAAAAGATAGGACTTCAGATTTCTTCTATTATTGTAATTATATTACTTATTTCCATTTCTTCAATAGGTGTTATAAATTATTTTAAAGATAAAAGTAACATTGTGGAAAGAGCAAAGCATGATAATTATACTATGGCAATGGCTTTATCTTCACAAGTGGATATGTATGTTAGAAGTACGGCTGATATATTAAAAACAGTAGTTAATTCTATTGATTTTCAAAGTATGGATGAAACAATGAAGACGATTACTTTATCAAAAATTATATCTAAAAATAGACAGATAAAAAACTTATGCATGACTGATAGAGAAGGAAATGTATTAGCTACAACTTATAGTTTAAGGGATAGGGGAAAAAATTATAAAGATAAAGCTTGGTTTAAAGAAGCTATAAAGGGAAAAATTTATGTTTCAAATGCTTTTATAGATAAAACGACTAATACGCCGATTATAACTATTGCACATCCTATAGAAAATAGAGTTGGAAGTGAAATAGGTGTAATATCAGCAGATTTAAAATTGGATCAACTTTATTATTTAGTGAAAGATATAAAAATTGGAAAAACTGGTTTAGCATATATAGTTGATGGTGAAGGAATAATAATAGCTCATAAGCAATTTAATACAAAGGTTATGACTAGATATGATGCAAAAAAGATAAAAGGTGTTGCAAATCTTTTAAATAAGGGAAACGGAAGCGATATTTATTTAAATACTGAAGGAAAAAAAGTAGTTGGAGGATATTATAGGGCTCCTTTTACAAATTGGGGTGTTATTGTAGAAAAAGATTATGATGAAGTGCTTTTAGAAACTAAAAAGGCATTTAAGAGAACGATTTTAATTTCTTTGGTTTTCATATTGTTTGGAATAGTGCTCAGTCCATTTTTTACTAAAAAATTTACAAAACCCATTTTGAATATGACAGAAGTAGCAAATAAATTAAAAGAAGGAGATTTGACGCAGAGAGTTAGGGTTGATTGTAAAAATGAATTAGGTATACTTCAATCAGCTTTGAATGAAATGAGTGAACGCTTTACTTTGCTTATAAAAAATATAAATAAAACAGTAGATGATTTAAATACTTCTTCAATGCAGTTAGAAGAAAGTACTGTAATGTCTTCAAAAGCTTCAATTCAAATATCAAATATAATTGAAGAAGTAGCTAAAAATACGGAAAAACAAATAGAAAGTGTTACAGATGCTGAGGCAACTATTGAGGAAATGGCAGCAAGTCTTAAAAATGCGGCAGACAATTCTATGGAAATTTTAAAGGCATCAAATCATGCTTCAAATTTAGCAGAAGTAGGAGCTAAAGATATAAATGATATAGTAGAAACTATGGAATCGATAAAGAAAGTAGTTTTAGATTCAAGCAAATTGATTGGAAACTTGAATAATCATATAAAAGAAATAGGAAATATAGTAGGATTTATTAAGGAAATATCTGAACAAACTAATTTACTTGCTTTAAATGCTTCTATTGAAGCAGCTAGAGCTGGTGAACATGGCAAGGGCTTTACAGTTGTTGCAAATGAAGTTAAAAAGCTTGCTGATGAATCTTCACGTGCTTCAAAAAATATTGAAGAGCTTATAAATAAAATTCAAAATGAAAGTAAAAAGATTATTATTTCAATGGAAGGAAGCATAGAAAGAGTAAAAACAGGAACAGAAGTTATAAGCAATACTACAAAATCTTTTAAAGAAATTATAAGTGAAACACAAAGTGTTGCTAAAGAAATAGAAGATTTTGCAGCAACTATGGAACAACTTTCATCTGGAATGGATGTAGTTGAAGATGCTGTTCAGCAAGTAGTAGATTTATCTCAGACTACAGCTTCAGGAACTCAAGAAGTTTTATCTAATGTTCAAGAACAGGAAGCTGCTATACATAATATTGTAGAATTAGTCTGTACACTAGGTGATATGTCTGCACAACTTCAAAATATAGTTAAGAAGTTTAAAATGTAGTATTAAATTATAAATTTTTAGATGACAGGGGGACAGATGTATATATAGACCCTCTGTCTATTTTATTGTTTATAAGCTTAAATATTTTTTGTAAAAAGTTGCAGGTTTAAAATTAAGAGTTAAAAATTAAGAATTAAAAAGCTCTTAAGCATTAATTTGAAGATTTGGAACATAGAATTGAAAAAGCATCGAATATGTATTTGTTCTTTTATTGTGGTACAATATATCAGAAAGGAGAGATATTAATGGAATTAGTGATAAAACAATTAATGAATGAATTTAAACTTAAAGAATTTCAAGTAAAAAATACTATAAAGCTTATAGATGACGGTAATACGATACCATTTATTGCTCGTTATAGAAAAGAGCAGACGGGAAATCTCAGTGATGTTATTTTAAGGGATTTTTTTGATAGGCTTACATATCTTAGAAACCTTAAAAAGAGAAAAGAAGAGGTTATAAAGTCTATAGCTTCTCAAGAAAAACTTACAGATGAATTAAAAGAAAAGATATTATCAGCATCTACTATTACGGAAGTAGAAGATTTATATAGACCATTTAGACCTAAGAGAAGGACTAGAGCTACTATAGCTATGGAAAAGGGATTAGAACCTTTAGCAAAAATTTTGCTTGAGCAGAATATATTTGAGGGCAGTATTGAAAAAATAGCTAAAGAGTATGTAAATAAGCAAAAAGAAGTAAATTCCATAGATGAAGCTTTGCAGGGAGCTATGGATATTATAGCAGAGATCATATCAGATGATGCAGAGAATAGAAAAATGATAAGAAATATCGTATATTCTAGAGGACTGCTTGTATCTAGTGCAATAGATGAAGAAGCTGAATCAGTTTATGATATGTACTATAAATACAGTGAAGAAATAAAGAAGATACCTTCTCATAGAATACTTGCAATAAATAGAGGAGAAAAAGAAAAGGTACTCAGAGTAAAAATTGAAGCACCTCATGAAGAAATCGTTTCAAAATTAAAGAAAAAAATAATGTTACAAGATAGTATTACTAGAAAATATGTTGAAATGGCTGTTGAAGATAGTTATAAAAGGCTTATATTTCCATCTATTGAAAGAGAAATTAGAAATATGCTTACTGAAAAGGCACAAGAGCAGGCTATTAAAGTATTTGCACTTAATCTCAAAAGTTTATTGCTTCAGTCTCCTGTAAAAGGAAAAGTAGTTATGGGATTTGACCCTGCTTATAGAACAGGATGTAAAATAGCCATAGTAGATGAAACAGGAAAGCTTTTGGATACAACTACAGTTTATCCTACACCTCCACAAAATGAAGTAGATAAGTCTAAAGAGATTTTGAAAGATATGATAGAGAAATATAAGGTAGATATAATTGCTATAGGAAATGGTACTGCTTCAAGGGAATCTGAAGTATTTGTGGCAGATATGATAAAAGAAATAGATAGAGAAGTTTACTATACAATTATAAGCGAAGCAGGAGCATCTGTTTATTCAGCTTCAAAATTGGCTAATGAAGAATATCCGGATATAAATGTATCTCTTAGAGGTGCTATTTCTATTGCAAGAAGACTTCAAGACCCATTAGCTGAATTTGTAAAGATTGACCCTAAACATATAGGAGTAGGGCAGTATCAGCATGATGTAAATCAAAAAAGACTTAGTGAAGTACTTACTGGAGTAGTTGAAGATGTTGTTAATAGTGTAGGTGTAGACCTTAATACTGCTTCGGTTTCATTACTTTCATATGTTGCTGGTATTTCAAAATCTATTGCTAAAAATATAGTAAAATACAGAGATGAAAATGGAAAATTTAAAAATAGAAGTGAGCTTTTAAAAGTTTCAAGACTTGGACCGGCAACTTTTGAACAAGCAGCGGGTTTTTTGAGAATAATTGATGGTGAAAATGTATTGGACAGTACAGCAGTACATCCAGAATCTTATGAAGAAACAGAGAAAATGCTTAATAAAATGGGATATAGCTTAGAAGATATTAAAAATGGCAATCTTAAAGAGCTTAAAGAGAAAATTGAAGAATACGGAATAGAAAAATTAAGTGAGCAGCTTAATATAGGCATTTTAACACTTAAAGATATTATTGAAGAACTTTTAAAACCGGGAAGAGACCCTAGAGATGAAATGCCAAAACCTATTTTTAGAAGTGATGTTTTAAAGATAGAAGATTTAAAACCAGATATGATTTTAACTGGTACAGTAAGTAATGTAACGGATTTTGGAGCATTTGTGGATATAGGAATAAAAAATGATGGGTTAGTTCATATTTCAGAAATGAGTGAAAGATTTGTAAAAAATCCTATGGATATTGTTTCAGTTGGAGATATTATTAAAGTAAGGGTGCTTAATATAGATGTAAAGAAGGGCAGAGTTTCGCTTAGTATGAAAAAAGCGTAATACAATGCAATTAAGAGTTAAGAATTAAGAGTTAAAAGTTAAGAGTTATAAAGACTATAAAGGATTAATTCTATAAATTGAGAGCCGAGAACCGAAAACTGAAAAGGATTGACTCGAATACTTGAAACTTTTGGCTTAAAAATTTTTAATTGTTACAAAAAATTATAGAAAAATTATTCAAAATATTATAAAATGTAGTTAATATTCAAAAATGGAAAGGAGAGATGTGATGTCAAACTTAGATGAGCAGAGAGTAAAAAAATTGATGTCGTACCGTTGGGCAGTATGGGGAGTGCTTGTACTAGCATATGTAATAGTATTTTTCCATAGATTAGCTGTAGGTGTTGTTAAAGATGAATTAATAAATGATTTTAACATAACAGGGACTACATTTGCCAACTTGGGTTCAACTTACTTTTATGCATATATGCTAATGCAGATTCCTTCAGGTATGTTGGCAGATTCTTTGGGTGCACGTAAAACGGTTACTATAGGTACATTGGTAGCAGGTATAGGTTCTATAGTATTTGGATATGCACCGAGTATATTTTGGGCTTTTTTTGGAAGATTATTAGTAGGTTTGGGTGTGTCAGTAGTATTTATATCTATTTTAAAAATACAGTCTAAGTGGTTTAAGGAAAGTGAATTTGGTACTATGTCGGGGATAACTTCTTTCGTTGGAAATCTAGGAGGTATACTTGCTCAAACTCCTTTAGCTATAATGGTTGGTATTTTAACTTGGAGGACATCATTTGCAGTTATAGGTGCAGTATCGATTGTTATTGCGGTGTTGTGTTATTTAATAGCTAGAAATACACCTGAAGAAATGGGACTGCCGTCAATTGCAGAAATAGAGGGCAGAGAAGTAAAAAAATCTTCAAGTCAAGGAAGTGGACTTGTAAAGGGATTAATAAAAGTTATATCAAATCCAAGAACTTGGCCTGGCTTTTTTGTATTTGCAGGATTTTTTGGAGCTTTTGTTTCTCTTACGGGTACATGGGGGCGTTCTTATATAGTAGATGTTTACGGTATATCTAAGGTTTCGGCTGCAAACTATATGGTGGCAGCAGTACTTGGATTGGCTATAGGAAGTATAGTTATAGGTATTTTTTCAGATAGAATAAAAAAGAGAAAACTTCCGATGATTATGTTTGGTGCAGTTTATGTTATATCGTGGGCTGTTTTAGTATTTGTAAATGGAGGTAAACCACCTGTATCTATTTTACCGATTTTGTTATTTTTATTGGGATTTACATGTCCAGCATTCGTATTAGGATGGGCATGTGCAAAGGAAATAAATCCACCGGAAATAGCAGGTATTTCAACTTCTGTAGTAAATATAGGCGGATTCTTTGGAGCTGCCATATTGCCTCCAATGTTAGGCAAAGTATTTGATAAGTTTGGAGGAGTATTGCCTCCAGTAGAGCTTTATCAAAGGGCGTTTATGTATGCATTTATATCTGCTGTTGTAGGATTTGTATTTATTTTTTTAGTTAAGGAAACTAACTGTAGAAATATATATGAAGATAAATAAAGTAGAAAATGCTGGTTTGCTGATTTTTGGCTACCAGCTTCTTATTTTTTAAGAACGCAAATTAAAAGTTAAGAGCTATAAAGACCCTAAAAGATTGACCCTATAAACTGAGAGCTGGGAAATAGTTAGTAGTTAGTAGTAAAAGATTTTTTCTACTAACTACTAACTGAGTTCCCAGTTAATAGCTTATAGTTTTCTTAAAGAAGTTTTAAAGGACTTTAAAAAACTCAAAGACTAATCTTGAAGATGCTGAGAGCCGAGAACCGAGAACTGAGAGCTGAAAATGATATTCGAATGCTTAGAATTTGTAAATAAAAAGCTGAAAAACTTCTTGTATAAAAGAAGGATAATAAAGTAGTTATGATGAACTAATAATATGAGAAAAAAATGGAGGGATTAGTATGCTTTTAATTAAAAATGGAAAAGTTTATACTATGGAAGGTAAAGTTTATAATAAAGTAAGTATCTTAATAGAAGATGGGAAAATAAAGGAAATAGGAGAAAATATAGTAGCTCCTCTTGATGTAGAGGTAATTGATGCAGAAGGTAAAATTGTAATGCCCGGTTTTATAGATGCACATTGTCATTTAGGTATGTGGGAAGATGCTATTGGATTTGAAGGAGCAGATGGAAATGAAATGACTGACCCTGTAACCCCGCATTTGAGAGCTATAGATGCAATAAATCCACTTGATAGGAGTTTTGAGGAAGCTAGACAGGGTGGCATAACTTGTGTAGCTACAGGTCCGGGAAGTGCAAATGTTATAGGAGGACAGTTTGCTGCTATAAAGACATACGGAGATAGAATAGATGATATGATAGTAAAAGCTCCTATGGCTATGAAATGTGCTTTTGGAGAAAATCCAAAGAGAGTTTATAATGAAAAAAAGTTAAGTCCTATGACTAGAATGGCTACAGCTGCAATTCTTAGAGAAAGTCTTATGAAAGCAAGAGAATATAAAAGAAAGCTTGATAAAGCAGGTGATGATATATCAAAACGTCCTGCCTTTGATATGAAAATGGAAGCTCTTTTACCAGTTTTAAATAAAGAAATTCCTCTTAAAGCTCATGCACATAGAGCAGATGATATTTTAACTTCTATTAGGATAGCTAAAGAGTTTGATGTGAGAATAACTTTGGAACATTGTACTGAAGGTCATTTGATAGCTCATCATATAAAAAATGAAAATCTTGCTGCAGTTGTTGGACCAAGTTTTGGAACAAGGACAAAATTTGAACTTAAAAATTTAACTTTTGAGACTCCCGGTATTTTGAGTAAAGCAGGTGTAAAAGTTGCTATTATGACAGATAGTCCTGTTGTACCCCTTCAATATTTGCCACTTTGTGCATCATTAGCAGTAAAATCTGGTATGGATGAAGAAGAAGCGTTAAAGGCTATTACAATAAATGCAGCTGAGATAATGGAAGTAGATGATAGAGTAGGAAGTATAAAGGAAGGTAAAGATGCTGATATAGTTATTTGGAGTGTTCATCCATTTGATATAAATTCTGAAGTTTTATATACAATAATAGATGGAAAAGTAGTATATAAAAAATGAAAAGATTGAATTTTCTGAAACTATTTTAAAATTTGTTTAATTTCTGGTTTTTATGGTATAAATTTAATATACAAGTCTTTTCAGCTTTAAGGGGTATTGGGAAGGTGGGATTTTATGTCCATACTTGATGATAATAAAAATTTAATTAAAGAGATTGATGTTTTAAGAAAAATGCTTGAAAGCCATTTGTCTGAAGCTGATAAGCCTACAGAAAAAGAAGTAGTAAAAATTAGTCAGGAATTAGATAAACTTATAGTTTTATATTATAAAAAGATAGGATATAGTGAAGAAAATAAGCTGTCTGAATAAGACGGTTTTTTTTTATTATATTTGAAAACATTAGTTTGACAATCTTGTAACCTCTTATGATAATGGATATAATATAGTAGATAATAAGTAGTTGGTTGTTAGTAGTAAAGAATTTTTTTACTACTAACTACTTGCCACTTGCTACTAACGCAAGATTACAGGTAACAGGAAAGAATTCTCTAGTGTCTTTTAATTCTTATAATTTTTAATTCTTAATTATAATTAAACTTTAATGTATAAGAGGTGTAAAATGAGGAAAATAATAAGCAGAAGTGTTGAAGAAACTAAAAAGATTGGATATAGATTAGGCAAATTATTAGAAAAAGGCGATGTAGTCTGTTTAACTGGAGATTTAGGAGCTGGAAAGACTACATTTACAAAATCTATAGCAAGAGGACTCGATGTTGAGGAAGATGTTACAAGTCCAACGTTTACAATAATAAATGAATATAATGGAAGACTGCCTGTATATCATTTTGATGTATACAGGATAAATGATATAGAAGAAATGTATGAAATAGGATTTGAAGAATATTTTTATGGAGAAGGGGTTTGTATAGTTGAATGGGCTTCAAAAATAGAGGAAATTATTCCTAATAAGCATCTTTGGATAGAGATAAGATTAGGCGATAATGAAAATAGCAGAGAATTTTATTTTAAACCTTCATCAAATCACTTTAAAAAAATATTAGAGGAGCTTGATAAAGAATGAATATATTAGCTATAGATACTTCTTCACTTGTGGCTACAGTAGCAGTCATAAATGAAGAAAAATTATTAGGGGAATATACTATTAATACACCTATGACACATTCACAAAAACTTATGCCTATAATAGATGAACTCATGAAACAGTTAGATTTAAAAATGGATGATATAGATTTGATAGCTGTATCGAGAGGACCGGGTTCGTTTACTGGAATAAGAATAGGAGTAGCTACTGCAAAGGGGCTTGCTCATCCTAATAATATACCTATTATAGGAATTTCAAGTTTAGAAGGGCTTGCTAGTAATATTCCGTTTTCTGAATATTTGATTTGTCCAATAATGGATGCTAGAAGAAATCAAGTTTATACAGGTGTGTATAAATGGGAAGAAAATAAATTAAATAATATAGTAGAAGAAGCACCGCTTACGATAAAGGAATTAACAGATATACTTTTAAAAAGAAAAGAAAAAGTTATTTTTTTAGGTGATGGATTAAATAGATATGGTAAGGATATAATAGATAAGTTTAAGGATAAAGCTATATTAGCACCGCAGTATATATCAATGCAGAGAGCTTCTTCTATTGGACAGTTAGCTTTTAATAAAGTAAAAAATGGAGATGCAAAGCTTAAAAGTTATTTGGATATAGTGCCTGTATATCTTAGAAAATCAGAAGCTGAAAGGCAGTACGAAGAAAAAATGAAAAGGTGTTTGTGTGATGAAGAAAGTTAATGTTAGAAAGATGGATTTAAAAGACATAGATTCAGTAATAGAAATAGAAAATAAAAGTTTTAAAGTGCCTTGGTCTAAAAAGTCTTTTGAAAGAGAAGTAAAAGAAAATATGTTAGCTAAGTACTTTGTAGTTGAATATGATGAAAAAGTAGTTGGCTATGGTGGGATGTGGTTTATAATTGATGAAATTCATATAACAAATATTGCTGTACATCCAGATTTTAGAGGTATGAATTTAGGAAGTTTTTTATTAAAATCTATGATAGAATATGCTGAAAGTATAGGTATATATAAGATGACATTAGAAGTGAGAAAAAGCAATATAGTTGCACAAAATCTATATAAAAAGTTTGGATTTAAAGAGTGTGGTGTAAGACCTAAATACTATGAAAATAATGAAGATGCCATAATTATGTGGAGAGAATTATAGGGAGGAAAATAAAATGTCCGAAAAAGTTAATTTTAGAAAAGAAAGGATATTTAATTTTAAAGAAATATTGAAAATTAGTAATATGGTAAAAATATCATTTTTATCAGTTTTATCTTTTATCATTATGCTTATAGAAATACCTGTGCCATTTTTTCCGGGGTTTTTAAAGATTGATTTAAGTGATGTTCCTGCATTAGTAGCTGGATTTACATTAGGACCTATAGGCGGTATATTAGTAGAGTTTATTAAAAATTTACTTCACTTTATCATAAAAACTGATACAGGTGGAGTAGGAGAATTTGCAAACTTTTTAATAGGTATTGCTTTGGTAATACCATCAGCTACTATGTATAGAATAAAAAGAGTTAGAAAAATGGCTTTTTTAGGTATGGGACTTGGTATTATTTTGATGGGAATAGTAGGAGCTTTGGCTAATTATTATATATTGATACCTTTTTATGCGAAAATGATGCCTATAGAGCAGATAATAGCGTGGAGTAGTGCAGCAAATGGAGCTATAAGAGATTTAAAAACGCTAATTTTATATGGAATACTGCCTTTTAATATAATTAAAGGCATAGTTATAGTAATATTTACTTCAGCTATATATAAAAAAATATCCCATTTATTTGTTTAGAAAAAAATTTGATTTTAAAAATGTATATTTTATAAAAGGAAAGCGAAGGTGTAAAAATGGAAGGAAGTTTAATAACTTTAGCTTTGGAGTCAAGTTGTGATGAAACTTCTGTGGCTGTTGTAAGAAATGGTAGAGAAGTTCTTTCAAATATAATATCTTCTCAAGTAGATTTGCATAAAAAATTTGGTGGAGTTGTTCCAGAGGTTGCCTCTAGGAAGCATATAGAAAATATAAGCTGTGTTATAGATGAAGCTTTAGAAGAAGCAAATATAACATTTAAAGATGTAGATATGATAGGTGTTACTTATGGACCCGGTTTAGTTGGGGCTTTACTTGTGGGATTGTCTACTGCAAAAGCTTTAGCATATTCTTTAAATGTTCCGCTAGTAGGAGTTAATCATATAGAAGGTCATATATATGCAAATTTTATCGAACATAAAGAGTTAAAGCCTCCCTTTATTTGTTTAATTGTATCAGGCGGCCATACTCATCTTGTGCATATGAAGGATTATGGAGTATATGAGGTTTTAGGAAAAACTAGAGATGATGCTGCTGGAGAAGCTTTTGATAAAGTAGCAAGAGCACTTGGTTTAGGTTATCCCGGTGGGCCTCTTATAGATAATTTATCTAAAAAGGGAAATAAAGAAGCAATAAATTTTCCAAGAACTTATTTAGAAGATAAAAGTTTAGATTTTAGTTTTAGTGGATTAAAATCTGCTGTTTTAAATTATTTAAATAATAATAGGCAAAAAGGGATTGAAATATCAGTAGAAGATGTTGCAGCAAGCTTTCAGCAAGCAGTAATAGATGTACTTGTAGATAAAACTATAACTGCAGCAAAAAGATGTTCTGTAAAAAAGATAGTTTTAGCTGGTGGTGTAGCAGCTAATAGTGGATTAAGAGAGCTTTTAACTGCTAGATGTAGGGAAGAAGGTTTTGAGCTTAAATATCCTTCTTTAAGATTATGTACAGATAATGCTGCTATGATAGGGTGTGCTGCATATTATGATTATATAAAGGGATATAGAGCTGATATGTATTTAAATGCGGTGCCTAATTTGAAATTGGGAGATAAATAAAAAAATTTTTCCGGTTATTTACCGGATTTTTTTTGAATTAAGAATTAGGAATTAAAAATTATAGAAACTAAAGATTGATTTGAGAACTTGTAACTTGGAGTATAAAACTGTGTAAGTTTGGTTGAAATAAAATACGTTTTTAGCATTATGTAAACTTAAAATAGATTATAGTTATTTTGTTCACAGTCTGGATAAAATTGTGGATAAAAATGTGGAAAATGTGAAAAACTTATGAAAATAAGTAATATAGTAAAATAAATGTGGATAAATCTGTGTGTTATGTGGAAAATGTGTGGATACTGATGTGTATAGATGTGCTTAATAGATTTATATGTTTGAAGTTTAAGAAATATGACTATTAATTTTTGGTATACATAAAATTTAATTGAGAATTGAAAATTGATAATTGAGAATTAATAATTGAAAAAAGATACTTGATAATTTAGTTAGTAGTTAGTAAGCAAGTAGTTAAAAAATCTGTTACTACTAACCACTAACTATTTCCCGGTTGATAGCTTACAGCTTTCTTAAAAAATTTTTAAAGGATTTAAAAGAACTCAAAGACTAACTTTAAAGATGCTGAGAGCTAAGAACTAATCCGTAATCTATTACCTTATTAAAAGTTAAAAAACTCTAAAGATTTGACATGAAATTTGGAACTTACAATTTAAAAATGTTGTAGAAAAAGAGGAAAATAGATGGGAAATAAATAAAATTTCCCGGGAAATGTAGAGAAAAATAAAAAAGTCTGGAAATATTTCCAGACTACATTTTTTCTTCTACATATTTTACAATGTCACCGATATTTTTGAATTCTTCTGCATCTTCATCAGGAATTTCAATATCGAATTCATCTTCAATTGCCATTATAACTTCAACAGCGTCAAGTGAATCAGCTTCTAAATCATTGATTAATGAAGTTTCCATTGTAATTTCAGTGTCTTCATCTAAACCTAGTTGTTCGATAATAATTTCTTTAATTTTTTCAAATGCCATGTATATTCCTCCTTTATTATTTTTATCGAACTTGCAATCTCTTACATTATCATATTAATAATCACTTATTATTATACTTAATTTTAAGCAATTGTCTAGAAAAATTTATTTTTCTAGATAAATTCTTCCCATTCTTCATACAGTTTTTCCAATTTGGATTTTATTAATTCTAATTCATCATGAACTTCTTTGCTTTTTTCGGGATTTGAATATATTTCTTCTTTACACATGAGATTTTCTAGTTCAGTTATTTTAGATTCTAAATTTGAAATTTTTTCTTCTAAATCTTTTAAATATTGTTTTCGTTTTTTCTTTTCGGCTTCTTCCTGTTTTTTACGTTTTTTTTCTTCTTTAATTTGAGTTTTAGTTTTATTATTAGAATTTTTTTCAGTTGGTGTATTTAGTAAATTCTTTTTTTCAATGTAGTAATCGTAATTTCCAAGATATTCATGAATACCATCTTTAGATAATTCTAATATTTTAGTCGCAATTTTATTGAGAAAATATCTGTCGTGAGATATTGTCAGTATAGTACCATTATATTCAATAAGTGCATCTTCAAGTACTTCCTTAGAAGGCAAGTCTAAATGATTTGTGGGTTCATCGAGTAATAAAAAGTTAGATTTTGATAACATTAGTTTTAAAAGTGATAGGCGATTTTTTTCACCACCACTAAGATTAGATACTTTTTTAAATACATCATCTCCTGTAAATAAGAATGCAGCTAAGAGATTTCTGATTTCCGGTTCTGAAAGTTTAGGATTTGCATCGCTAATTTCTTCAATTAAGTTGTTTTCTTCATTTAAGTTTTCTAATTCTTGATCGAAATATCCAAGAAATACATTATGACCTAGTTTGATATTTCCTTCGTTGTAGTCTATATTGTTAAGTAAGATTTTGAATAAAGTAGTTTTACCAACACCATTTGGACCGATAAGACCGACTTTTTCACCACGATATATATTAAAGTTTACATTTGAAAATAAAAGAGTATTTCCAAAAGATTTTGATAGATTTTCTACTTTTAAAACGTCTTTTCCGCTGTTGATTTTAGTTTCAAATTTAAGTCTTGTCCTTTCATTATTTAATATAGGTTTTTCTATAATATCCATTTTTTTAAGCATTTTTTCTCTGCTTTTAGCTCTTTTAGCTAATTTTTCAGTTCCGTGCTGTTTAAATCTTCGTATAATTTCTTCTTGTCTTTCTATTTCTTTTTGCTGTTTTATATATTTTTTCATTTGAGATTCATATAGACTTTTTTTGTATTTGATAAAATCGGTATAATTACCTTCACATTCTAGAAGATTAGTGTTTTCTATTTCGAAAATTTTATTGACTATTTGATCTAAAAAATATCTGTCATGTGATATGATGAGAAGTGTTCCATTGTAGTTTTTAAGAAAAATTTCTAGCCAGCTTATTGCATCAATATCTAAATGATTTGTTGGTTCATCTAAAAGTAGTATATCTGGTTTTTTTAGTAGGAGCTTTGCAATATTAAGTCTAGACTTTTGACCACCACTTAATTGATATATTGGTTTATCGAAATCTTCTTCAGTAAAGCTAAGTCCTTTTAAAACGCCTCTTATCTCACTTTTAAATGCATACCCATTTCTATTATTAAATTCTTCGAGTTTATTAGAGTAGGTATCCATTAATTTTTTAAAAGCTATACTTTCATGGTCAGTAGCTTCTGAAATTTTTTTTTCTAAATTTCGTATTTCTTTTTCTAATTCTATAAGGTCTTTAAAAACAGTGAGACATTCGTCAAATATAGTTTTATTTTCGTCATAGTCAGGATTTTGCTTTAAATAACCTATTGTTTTATTTTTTGCTATATATATTTCGCCTTTATCATATGGGATTTGACCTGTAATGATTTTAAATAGAGTTGATTTACCTGTTCCATTTTTTCCGATTAAACCTACTTTGTCGCCAAGATTTATAGTAAAGGATATGTTATCTAATATCATGTCAATTCCAAAAGATTTAGTAATATTGCTACATGATAGTGCTATCATTTTTTTCCTCCCCAAAATATATTCAAAATTTACGTTTTTAAAGCCTTTCCTTATTTTTCATTAAATTTTAAAGTTGGACACCTATTTATTTTAGTTAGAATTACAAGTTATTTGTTCTAAAATATTTTAACATATAAAAGAGTATAATATAAAATAATAAATAATAATTAGTCTAGAAAATAAGTGATTATAATGGTATAATAATTGTTAAAATGATAAAAGTTTGACACTGTTTTCTTAAGATGCTATAATTTTTCTAACTAGAATATAAATTTTCTAATCCAATTAGAATTAATATATGGAATAGGAGTAGTTAGTTATGAGTAGAAAAAGTAGAGTTTCGATGGCGGTTATTAGAAGGTTACCTAAATATCATAGGTATTTAAATGAACTTTTAAATAGGGATATAAAGAGAATATCTTCAAAGGAATTAAGTGAAATAATAGGTTTTACAGCTTCTCAAATAAGACAGGATTTAAATAATTTTGGTGGTTTTGGACAGCAAGGATACGGATATAATGTAGAAGAATTATACAATGAAATTGGAAAAATTCTTGGACTTGATAGAGGATACAATACTATAATAATAGGTGCAGGTAATTTAGGACAAGCTCTAGCTAATTATTCTAATTTTGAGAAATTTGGTTTTAGATGTAAAGCGATGTTTGATGTTAATCCTAAACTTATTGGTTTAAAGATTAGAGATATTGAAATAAAAGATATGGATACATTAGAGGAATTTTTATCTGAGACCCAGATAGATATAGGGATTATTTGTACTAATAAGGAGAGTGCACAGCTGATAGCTGATAGATTGACATCATGTGGAGTTACAGCTATTTGGAACTTTGCACCTGTGGACCTTAAGGTTCCTGATGATGTAATAGTTGAAAACGTTCACTTGATAGAGAGTTTATTAACTCTTACTTATCTTTATAAAGAAAGGGAAGAAGAGGAGAGTTAAGAGTTAAGAATTAAAAATTAAAAAGATATTAGAGGAAAGAGATTAAGCTGGGAGCTGAGAGCTGAGAACTGAGAACAAACCTGTAACCTTATTAGGAGGGCTATATGAGAAAAGTATATGGAGATGATACAGTATATTTTATTTCATATGCTAAGTTACCTAATAGTATAGCTGCGGCGAAATTATTAGATGTAGTTGGTGTTGGATTAGTTATAAATAAAAAAACAGGAATTATTGAAGATATAAGTTGTACGCTTATTACAGAAGAAGCTAAGCTCTTTTTAAAAGATGTTATGGTCGGATATAATCTTCATGAAAATGGATTAGATAAGTTGATAGATATTATACAAAACAGGTTTCATGGACTTTCACAGAAGGCAATATGTGTAGCAGTAAAAGCGGCTGTTGAAAGATATGAAGCATGGCTTAAAGAGACAAGTATATAAAATTTAATGTTTTGTTCATGTATTTAAAAAGCGATAAAAATCGCTTTTTTCTTATGTGAAATTTAGTTTTAATAAATAAATGTAATTATGAAAGGCAGTTTGTTAAAAAATAAATTTATAGAAGATTTTGAAATCTGTTGACTAATGAATTTATATGTCATAAAATTAAATTAAATTCATAATATTAAATATGGCTGGAGAATTGGAGAGCCACACAAGCTAACCTATTTTATAGGCTTATTTTGTGTGGTTATTTTTATTTTCAAGATGGACAAGTAAAAATTTATATTTTGGGAGTGACTAGTGTGAGGGAAAAATTAGTTAGGAAGTTAGAAGCAAATCCTATAATTGCAGCTGTCAATAGCTTGGAAAAATTGGATTTAGCGATTGACTCGCCTTGTGAAATAGTTTTTTTGCTTACAGGTAATATTTTTAATTTAAAACAGATTATAGAAAGAGTAAAAAATGCAAATATGGATATATATGTTCATATAGACTTATTAGATGGATTTTCAAGAGATATGACAGCTTTAAAATATATTTATGAAAATATGAAGCCTGATGGAATAATTACTACAAAATGTAATTTAGTGAAAATGGCAAAGAGTATGAACATATATGTTATACAAAGACTTTTTTTGCTAGATTCATTATCATTGGAGACAGGTATAAATTCAGTACATTTAACGAGACCTGATGCAATAGAAGTAATGCCGGGAATTATGCCGAAAATTACAAAGAAAATACATGATGCAACTAATATTCCTATAATAGCTGGTGGGCTTATTAGCGATAAGGAAGATGTTATAGGAAGTCTTAAAGCAGGAGCTGTAGCAATATCTACAAGCAAAGAAGAAATTTGGTATATGTAGATTTGTTTATTTTTGTTTTTTATATTAAAATTATTATAAGAGTTAAAAATTGAAAATTAGGATAATTTATTATTTATTTTTTAAAAAACAAGATTTGACTGAAAATTAATAAAATATTTAATATTCAAATATATTTTAAGGGGGATTTAAAATGAAAAAGATTATTAATAATCCAGAAAATGTAGTAAATGAGATGCTTGATGGCATAGTTAAGGCACATCCGGAGTATGTAAAAAGACTTGAAGGATTTAATGTTTTAGTTAGAGCTGATAAACATGATAAGAAAAAGGTTGCATTAGTAAGTGGTGGTGGGAGTGGGCACGAACCATCACATGGTGGATTTGTTGGTGAAGGTATGTTAGATGCTGCTGTAGCTGGAGAAGTATTTACATCTCCAACTCCTGACCAAGTTTTTGAGGCTATAAAGGCAGTTGATAATGGTGAGGGAGTATTATTAATAATTAAAAATTATACTGGAGATGTAATGAATTTTCAAATGGCTGGAGAATTGGCAGAAGCTGAAGGTATTAAAGTGGAAAGTGTAATTGTAAATGATGATGTTGCAGTTGAAAATAGTACTTGGACGACAGGTAGAAGGGGAATTGCAGGAACAATATTTGTGCATAAAATAGCAGGAGCGGCTGCTGAAAAGGGTATGAATCTTTCAGAAGTAAAAAGAATTGCTGAAAAGGTTATTTCAAATGTAAGGTCTATGGGAATGTCGTTGACTCCATGCACAGTACCTGCTGCTGGCAAACCGGGTTTTGAATTAGCTGAAGATGAAATGGAAGTTGGTTTAGGTATTCATGGAGAACCGGGAACACATAGAGAAAAAATAAAACCAGCAAGTGAAATAGTTAAAGATTTACTTGATAAGATTTTTAATGACATAGACTTAAAAGAAAATGATGAAGTTGCTGTAATGATAAATGGTTTAGGCGGAACTCCACTTATGGAATTATATATCGTTAATAATGAAGTTGAAAAATTGATGAGAGAAAAAGGACTTATGATATACAGAACAATTGTTGGAAATTATATGACTTCTTTGGAAATGGCAGGTTTTTCAATATCTGTATTGAAACTTGATGATGAACTTAAAGAATTGCTAGATTATAAAGCAGATACTCCTGCATTTAAAAAATTATAAAATCATTTATATTGAGGCTTTATAATAAAAGGAGGCACGAGTTATGATAACAAGAGATATGCTATTAAAAATACTACATAATATTGCTAAAGTAATAGAAGAAAATAGACAGTTTTTAACTGATTTAGATGCAGCTATAGGTGATGGAGACCATGGAATAAATATGAATAAAGGATTTAAAGCTGTTGAGGAGAAATTAAATTCTTTGAAAGATAAAGATTGTGGAACTATACTTAAAACAACTGCTATGACATTGATTTCAACAGTTGGAGGAGCTTCAGGACCTCTTTATGGTACAGCTTTTTTAAAAGCATCAGCAGTTGTAAATGGAAAAATGGAGCTTAGCAGTCAGGATATAATAAAGATGTTTGAGGAAGCTATAAATGGAGTAATGATGAGAGGAAAAGCACAAAGAGGAGAAAAAACTATGTTAGATGCTCTTATTCCAGCTTATGAAGTACTTAAAAATTCTATAGAAAGTGGAAAATCATTAAAAGAAGCTTTTCAAGATGCAGCTAAAGCAGCTTATGAAGGAGTAGAGTATACTAAAACAATAAAAGCTACAAAGGGAAGAGCAAGTTATTTAGGGGATAGGAGTATAGGACATCAAGATGCTGGTGCAACTTCAAGTTATTTAATGATAAAAACTATAGCAGAAACGTTAGATTAATTTAAATAAGCAGGAGGAAATATTTATGGTAGGAATAGTAATAGTATCACATAGTGAAAAAATTGCTGAAGGTGTAGTTGAATTGTGCAGCCAGATGGCTCAAGGAGAAGTTAAAGTCATAGCAGCTGGAGGAACAGAAGATGGAAGAATAGGAACAGATGCAGTTAGAATAATGGAAGCTATAAAAAAAGCAAATAGTGGAGATGGAGTTTTAATACTAGTTGATATGGGTAGTGCTATTATGAGTACACAGCTTGCTTTAGATTTATTAGATGAAGATTTAAAAAATAATGTAGTTATAGTAGATGCTCCAATTGTTGAAGGAAGTATAGGTGCTGTTGTACAGGCTTCTATAGGAAGTTGTCTACAAGAAGTGAAAAAGGTTGCAGAGGAAAGCAAAAATTTGAAAAAGATATAAAAATATTATTAGTTATATATTATTATGGTAGTGAGAATTAAGATGATGTAAAAAATTAAAATTTATAGAAAATTTAGAAAAATGAACTATTGACTTAAAGATTATTCTGTTATAAAATATAAGTATAAAATATAATATATAGGCGGGAGAATTGGAGAGCCACATAAATTAACCTATCAATATGGTTATTTTATGTGCTCTTTTTATTTTATATAAAGCTTTTGATATTTTATATATTTTCGAATATATATGTATGTTTTATTTTTATATGAATTAAACATAATCGACAACTTGCATTAATAATATTTATTATAAAGTTTATTTTTAG
This sequence comes from Caminicella sporogenes DSM 14501, assembly GCF_900142285.1. NCBI lineage: Bacteria > Bacillati > Bacillota > Clostridia > Peptostreptococcales > Caminicellaceae > Caminicella > Caminicella sporogenes. Next base: position 58,193 of record NZ_FRAJ01000010.1, read on the forward strand.
ATATTTGGAAAACGTTTTACAAACTAAGGAAAATAAATAATAATATAGTTGTGAGTTAAATTTTAAAATACAATATAAAAAGTTTGTTTTTTAAAATTTATTTTTGCAGTATCATGGCAGAAACAAAGCGTTAAAAACGCTTTTGTTCTTAATTAATTTTTTAAGTGGAGGTGGTATACTTTCATTATTTTTGAATAGGAGCATGGAAAAATTTAATTAATAAAAAGTTAGGAGGGAAAGAATGAAACATTTAGGAACGATATTTGGAACTGCTATTGCAGGTATGTTTGTTATGAGCGTTTGGGGAAAATTTGTAGAAGCATATGGTATAGGTGGCGGTTGGTTTGCAGGATTGGCAATTATTGGTACAATGTGGTTTTTAAATCATTATGTAGGTATTCATAATAATGATGGAGCATGGGTAGATATGGCTTTAGGTATAGGCGTAACTGGTACTATGAGAGGAATATTTGAAGGCGGAATACAAGCAGGAATTGAATCTCTACCTACATTATTAGTAACAGTAATAGGTGGCTTATTTGGCGGATTGGCAGCGTACAAACTTGAAGTATATTTAGCTAAGAAAGAAGAAGCTAATGCTTAAAAAGTTTATATTATAAAAAGGGGTGAAATGGCAAATGACTATGGCTAATGTTATTACTACTTTTGCAGGTGCTTTTATATTTCCGTTTCTTATTAGATTGTGTTGGGGAAAAATGTGTGAAACTTGGGGTGCTATAGGAGGCTGGATGGCAGCAGGATTTATAGTAGGTACTACTTGGACTTTAAATCATGGTGTTGGTTTTATAGTTCAAACAGGTTCAGCGTGGATAGATATGGCTTGGGCTGCAGGTGTTGGTTTGTTTGTGGCTTCTTTGGCATCTGGAGATGATTTTAAAAAGGGTTTTACAAATGTAATTTTTGCACTAATAGGTGGAACTTTAGGAGGATTTATTCTTTCTTGTTTATAATTTAATGAAATTTTAGTTGAGAATATATATTTACTTTTAGGATTAATTTAACTTATAATAGTGATGTTTTTTCATTTAAAATACTAATATTCAAGGGGGAGAAAAGTAATGGATAAAAGGTATATTTTAGCTTTAGATCAAGGAACTACAAGTTCAAGAGCAATTATATTTGACCATGATGGAAAAATTGTTAAAGTAGCTCAAAAAGAGTTTACACAAATATATCCGAAGGCTGGTTGGGTAGAGCATGACCCAATGGAAATATGGGGAACACAGAGCGGAGTTGCAAGAGAAGTATTAGAAGCAGCAGGTATTAGACCTGAAGAAGTAGCAGCTATTGGAATTACTAATCAAAGGGAAACAACTGTTGTATGGGATAAAAATACAGGTAAACCAATATATAATGCTATAGTTTGGCAGTGTCGAAGAACAGCCGGAATATGTGATGAATTAAAAGAGAAAGGATTAGAAAGCTATATAAGAGAAAATACGGGTTTGGTAGTTGATGCTTATTTTTCAGGAACAAAAGTTAAATGGATACTTGATAATGTTGAAGGAGCAAGGGAGAAGGCTGAAAAAGGTGAATTATTGTTCGGAAATATTGATACATGGCTTGTTTGGAATTTGACTAGAGGAAAAGTTCATGTAACTGACTATTCTAATGCATCTAGAACTATGCTTTATAATATTAAGGAACTTAAGTGGGATGAAAAAATACTTGATGAACTTGGAATACCTGCTTCAATGCTTCCTGAAGTTAGACCTTCAAGTGAGGTTTACGGCTATACAGATGAGAAAACATTTGGAGGAGCTAGAATTCCTATAGCAGGTATTGCTGGAGACCAGCAGGCAGCACTATTTGGTCAAACTTGCTATAAACCGGGTATGGCGAAGAATACTTATGGAACTGGATGTTTTATGTTAATGAATACAGGAGAAGAGATGGTTCCATCTAAAAATGGTTTACTTACAACTATAGCGTGGGGATTAGATGGAAAAGTAGAGTATGCTCTTGAGGGAAGTATTTTCGTTGCAGGAGCTTCTGTTCAGTGGCTTCGTGATGAGTTAAGATTAATAGATAGTGCAAAAGATAGTGAGTATTTTGCAACACAAGTAGAAGATACAAATGGAGTTTATGTAGTTCCGGCATTTGTTGGATTAGGAGCTCCTTACTGGGATATGTATGCTAGAGGAACTATTGTTGGACTTACACGAGGAGCAAATAGAAATCATATAATAAGAGCAACACTTGAATCTATTGCTTATCAAACTAGAGACGTTCTTGAGGCTATGCAGGAAGATTCAAAAATTGAGCTTAAAGCACTTAAGGTTGATGGAGGAGCAGTAGCAAATAATTTCTTAATGCAGTTCCAAGCAGATATTCTAGGAGTACCTGTTGACAGACCTGAAGTAATAGAAACTACAGCGTTAGGAGCTGCATATCTTGCAGGTTTGGCAGTTGGGTTCTGGTCAAGTAAGGAAGAAATAGCTAAGAAATGGGCTATAGATAGAACTTTTGAAGCTAATATGAGTGAAGCTAAAAGAGAAAAATTATATGCAGGTTGGAAAAAGGCAGTAGATAGAGCACGTATGTGGGAAGAAGCTGAAGTAAATGAAGCATGTGATGAAGCTGCCGCAGCTGAAGAAAAATAATCTATTGTAAATATAAATAACTTTACAAATAAGATTTTGAATGATATTCTTTAATTAGTAGTGAATAAAACTAGATAGTGAAAGGCAAGAGAATGGGAGAGCCACATAAGAAAACCTTTTTTAAGGTTTGCTTATGTGGCTTTTTGTTATTTTCAATTTAAACAGGGAGGTTTATATATGTATGATGTTGCCATAATAGGAGCTGGTATAATTGGAACTTTTATATTTAGGGAACTTTCAAGATATGATTTAAAAGTAGTATTAATTGAAAAGGATTCAGATATAGCAGATGGAGCAACTAAGGCTAATAGTGCTATTGTTCATGCAGGATATGATGCTGTTCCGGGAACACTTAAAGCAAAATTTAATGCACTTGGAAATCCTATGTTTGATAAAGTCTGTGAAGAGTTAGATGTTCATTTTAAGAGAATAGGTTCTTTAGTAATAGCTACAAATGAGGAGGAAATGGAAGTTGTAAAAGAATTATATGAGAGAGGAATAAAAAATGGTATTCCCAATATGAAAATTTTAAATAAAGAAGAAGTAAGAGAAATGGAAGAAAACTTAAATGAGGATGTTTTAGGTGCGTTATATGCTCCTACAGCTGGAATAGTAAGTCCTTGGGAATTAGCTGTTGCTCTTGCTGAAAATGCAGTTGATAATGGTGCGGATATTAAGCTAGAAAGTGAGGTAACAGATATTAAAAGAACTTCAGAAGGATACTGCATATATATGGGAAAAGAAATATTAAATACAAAATATATAATAAACTGTGCAGGAATTTATGCAGATAAGATAAATGAGATGGTTGCCTCAAAGACTTTTGAAATTAGACCAAGAAGAGGACAATATAATGTTTTAGATAAAAGTGTTGGAAATCTTGTAAAACATGTTATTTTTCAAGCACCAACAAAGCTTGGTAAGGGAGTCCTTGTAACACCTACTGTTCACGGCAATTTATTAGTAGGACCTGATGCTGAAGATATAGAAGATAGAGAAGATACATCTACAACTAGTGAAAGAATTGCCTATGTTAGACAAACTGCTAGAAAAAGTGTTAAGGATATACCTTTTAACCTTACTATTACAAGTTTTGCAGGTTTAAGAGCTAAATCTAGTACAGGTGATTTTATCATTGAAGAATCTAAAGAAGCAAAGGGATTTATAAATGTTGCAGGGATAGATTCACCGGGATTGTCTTCTGCTCCGGCAATTGCTGAATATGTTGTAGATATAGTAAAAGATATTGCAGGTGGTTTAAAAGAGAAGGAAAACTTTAATCCTAGAAGAAGACCTGTAATTCGATTTATGGAATTAAGTGATGATGAAAAGGCAGAACTTATAAAGAAAGACCCTAGATATGGAAGGATTATTTGCAGGTGTGAAAGCATAACAGAAGGTGAAATTGTAGATGCAATTCATAGAAATGCAGGTGCAAGAACTGTAGATGGAGTAAAGAGAAGAGTAAGACCAGGTATGGGAAGATGCCAGGGCGGATTTTGCGGACCAAGAGTAATGGAAATCCTTGCAAGGGAATTAGGAAAAGATATTAAGGAAATTGTTAAAGATGGTAAAAGTTCTTATATTTTAGTAGGAGAGACGAAAAAGGCAGATAAAGTAATTGAAGAAGTAAAAGAAAATAAACTGGCATGATAATAAGGGGGATTAATATGCTTAATTATGATATTGTAATAGTAGGAGGAGGTCCTGCTGGACTTGCAGCAGCTATCGAAGCCAAAAAAAATGGTGTAGATAATATATTAGTAATAGAAAGGGACAGAGAATTAGGAGGAATTTTACAGCAATGTATTCATAATGGTTTTGGACTTCATATATTTAAGGAAGAATTAACAGGACCTGAATATGCAGAAAGATTTATAAATGAATTAAGAGAATTAGGGATTGAATATAAGCTAGATACAATGGTTTTAAATATAAGCAGAAATAAAATAGTTAGTGCAATTAATACTACTGATGGATTTATGACTATAAAAGCAGGTGCAATTATACTTGCCATGGGATGTAGGGAAAGAACTAGAGGAGCAATAAATATTCCGGGTACTAGACCAGCTGGAATATTTACTGCAGGAACTGCACAGCGATTTGTAAATATGGAAGGCTATATGGTAGGCAAAAAAGTGGTAATATTAGGTTCTGGAGATATAGGACTTATAATGGCTAGGAGAATGACTCTTGAAGGTGCACAGGTGCTTGCAGTAGCTGAACTTATGCCTTATTCAAATGGGCTTACTAGAAATATAGTTCAATGTCTTGATGATTACAATATACCTCTTTTACTTAGTCATACAGTGATAGATATTAAAGGTAAAGATAGAGTAGAGGGTGTTGTTATTGCAAAAGTAGATGAAAATAGAAAACCTATTCCAGGTACAGAAAAATATTTTGAGTGTGATACATTACTGTTGTCTGTAGGGCTTATTCCAGAAAATGAATTATCTATAAATACAGGTATAGAAATTGATTCTGTAACTTCAGGACCTGTTGTCAATGAATCAATGGAAACTAGTATAGAAGGAATATTTGCTTGTGGAAATGTAGTACATGTTCATGATTTGGTAGATTTTGTAACTGAAGAAAGTAGAAGAGCTGGTAAAAGTGCAGCTAGATTTGTTAAAAATGAGTTAAAAGATAGTAGTAAAGAATTGAAAACTAAGGCAGGAAAAGGTATAAGGTATATTGTTCCTCAAAAAGTTAGGATAGATAATATTGATAAAGAGTTAGAAGTTTTTATGAGAGTTGATAATGTATATTCAGATATGAAGATGAAAGTTAGTATAGATGGAAAAGAAATAAAATGTATAAAGAAAAAACATCTTGCTCCCGGAGAAATGGAGAGAGTAAAAATTAATAAAGAGGATTTATTGGCTTTAGAAGGTGAGCAGATAATCATTTCTCTTGAAAAGGAGGGAGCTTAAATGGATAAAAAAGAAATGGTTTGTATTGTATGTCCTTTAGGATGTAGATTGACTGTTACAAAAAATGATGATGAATATACAGTTACTGGTAATAAATGTAATAGAGGAAAGGAATATGCTATTAAAGAGATGACTAATCCAACGAGAGTTCTTACAACTACAGTAAGAATTAAAGATGGATTATTAAATAGAATACCTGTAAAGACAAATAAACCTGTTCCAAAAGATAAAATATTTGAGTGTATGCAGATTATAAATTCGATTGAAGTTCAAGCACCTATAAAAATGGGAGAAATTATTATAAAAGATATTTTAGGAACTGGTGCAGATATAGTAGCATCAAGAAGTATGATAAAACAAATTGGCTAAAGGCGTCTAATGACGCTTTTTTTGCTGTATAAGAGCAGAAAATTAAGAATTAAGAGTTAAGAATTAAAAATTAAGAATTATAAAAAGCACTAGAGATTTGATTTGGAAACTTGGAACTATTAGGCTAAAAAGGCATTAAAAAGAGATTTATTTTTAGATAAATTATTGACAAACAAATAAGAAAGAAATATAATGATGATGGAAATATATTAGAAAATCATAATATATTAATATTATAAAGAAAGGGTGGATGATTTATTGAATTTATTAAATATGGAAGTAGAGGTTTTAAAGGCTTTAGCTCACCCAACAAGACTTCAAATAGTAAAAAAATTATCTAAGGGAACATTGTGTGTTTGTGAATTAAATCAAGATATAGAATTAAGTCAGTCAAATCTTTCTCAACACTTAAAAATACTTAGAGATGCAAATATACTTATTCAGGAAAGAGATGGAACTAGAATTAATTACAGTATAAAAGATAAAGAGATATTAGAAATTGTAAAAATAGTTGAAAAGTTGGTTCAAGAAGAAATAAAAAGGATTGCCAGTCAATTAGGAGGAATATAAAATGCTTAGCTGGATTAATAATATTTTAAAATTTACATGGCTTTACAAATTGATTGAAAGACTTGTAGAAAATGTGTTCAAAGTACCTATGTCTACAAGACTTGGTTCGAGCATACACTTTTTTATTTATGATACAATAAAAATAATTATTTTATTAGCTATAATGATTTTTACTATTTCATATATCAGAAGTTATTTTCCACCGGAAAGAACTAAAAAAATATTGAGTAAATTCAAGGGAATAACAGGAAATATTATGGCATCTCTTCTAGGTATAGTGACACCTTTTTGTTCATGTTCATCAGTTCCAATTTTTATAGGATTTGTTGAAGCAGGAGTTCCTTTAGGTCTTACATTTTCATTTTTAATTACATCACCTATTGTAAATGAGGCTGCTTTTGCTATTCTTTTGGCATCTTTTGGCTGGAAGATAGCAATTGTATATGTTATAACAGGTGTTGTTGTAGGAGTTATAGGAGGATTAATAATTGGAAGGCTTAATATGGAAAAGGAAGTAGAAGAATATGTATATCAAATACAGATGGGAGAAACAGAAATAGAAAAGTTAACAACAAAACAAAGAGTTAGATTTGCCATTGATAACGTTAGAGATATAGTGAAAAGAATATGGTTATTTTTGATGATAGGTATAGGAATAGGTGCAGTTATTCATGGATGGGCACCAGCACCAGTTCTTGCTAAATATGCTGGACCAAACAATCCATTTGCAGTATTAGTAGCAGTTGTAATAGGTATACCGCTATATTCAAATGCGTTGGGAACAATACCTATAGCAGAAGCGTTAATTAATAAAGGCGTTGGAATAGGTACAGCTTTGTCATTTATGATGGCTACAACTGCACTGTCATTGCCAGAAGTAATATTACTAAGAAAAGTTATTAAACCTAAACTTATAGCTGCTTTTATAATAATTACAGGTATAGGTATTATTTTAGTTGGATATTTATTTAATGGGATTGCCCATTTATTAATATAAAAATATTTAAGGAGGAATTAAAATGGTTATAAAAGTATTAGGTTCAGGATGTGCAAATTGTAAAAAACTTGAGGAAAATGCTAAAAAAGCAGTAGAAGAATTAGGTATTGATGCTACTATTGAGAAGGTAGAAGATTTTGCTGAAATAATGAAATATGGAGTAATGAAGACTCCGGCTCTTGTAGTAGATGAAAAGGTAGTAATAAAGGGAAGAGTTGCAAAAACTGATGAAATAAAAGATATATTAAAATAAGAAATACTATTTTTATAGTAAAAAAACAGCAGTATTTGCTGTTTTTTTTTCTTTATGCTATAATTAATTGAAAACTATTATCAGTAGGTGGTTTTATGGCCAATTATTATAAAGAGATAAATAAAATGATTGAAAAAATAATACATAATATTATAGTTTTAGATAAAAGAGGTTTTAAGTTAGGTTTAAAGGGGGAAGTTTTATCTTTTCTCGATATATATATAATTAAAATTATTGGGCAAAATAGCATGATGTCTATATATAATTTAGTTAATAAAACAGGGGTAGATAGAGGAATAATAGCATCTGTAGTGAATAAAATGGTAGCAGGAGGGTATTTTAAAAAGGAAAAATCAAAAGATGATAAAAGAGTTTATATGGTAATGCTTACTGAAGAAGGTAAAAAAGTATATGATAAAATTATTGATAATCAAAATAATTTATTGGAATTTATACTTAGTGATATAACACTTAATGAAGAAAAGGCATTACTAAAGTTTTTAAGTAAGGTCAATCAAAAGACGATATAAAAAACTTAAATGAAAAAGGTTAAGCCTAAGCTTAACCTTTTTAAGCTTTATGTATATATATTACTCTGCTTGAGGAGCGTCTACTGGACAAACATTAGCACAAGCTCCACAATCAATACATGCAGCAGCATCAATTACATATTTGTCATCTCCAGCACTAATTGCATTTACTGGGCACTCTGGTTCACAAGCTCCGCAGCTTATACAAGCATCAGTAATTTTATAAGCCATTTTAAAGTCCTCCTTTTAATTAATGATTAAAAATTAATTTTGCTACTGATAGCATTATACAGTATAATTAATACAGCAAACAATAAACCTATTTAAAAAAATCAAAAAAAAATCTAAAATATAATGATTATCATTGTATTTATATATATATTGTATAGGAGTTGTTAGAGTATAGAAATAGTAATCGATGAAATAATTTATTAGATAATTTGTTGGAGGTAATAGTGATATATGAAAGTAATAGCTCTTGTAGGAAAAAGTGGAACGGGGAAAAGTTATAAAGCTTTATCTTTAGCTCATGAAAAGGATATAGAATATATTATAGATGATGGTTTGTTAATTAGGGAAAATAAAATAATAGCTGGCAAGTCAGCTAAAAGAGAATTAACTAAAATATCAGCTGTAAAACGAGCACTTTTTTTAAATGAGGAACATAGAAAATCAGTAATAGATGCTATAGAGAGAGAAAAACCTAAGAGTATATTAATACTTGGAACTTCTGAAAAAATGGTTAGAAATATATCAGAAAATCTTGGAATTAATTATATAGACGAAATAGTTTATATTCATGATATATCTACTGAAGAAGAAATAAAATTAGCTCAAATATCTAGAAATAAAGAAGGAAAACATGTTATACCTGTTCCGACTTTTGAATTAAAAAAACATTTTTCTGGATACTTTTTAAATCCTTTGAGGATTTTTAGAAGAAAAAAGGATAATACTTTGCAGGTATCGGAAAAGTCTGTAGTTAGACCGACTTATAGTTACAGGGGGAAATATGTAATATCTGATAAAGCAATTATACAGATAATAAAATTTGTAGGACAAAATACAGAAGGTTTTTATAAATTTACTAAAATATATATAAAAAATTATCCACATGGAATAGTTGTAGACATAGATGTAATTTTAAGTTATGGAAATGTAGTGACAACTGTTATTAAGAATTTACAAAAGCATATAAAAAGAGAAATAGAAAATATGACATCTATAAATGTATTGGCAATAAATGTATGTGTAAGAAGTTTAAAAATATAATATTGATAAAATGTTTACAAATATGTATATGTATGTTATAATGCAGTTGTGAAGGGGGAAAGGAAATTTTTAAGTAAGCTCAAGGAAAACGTTTTACCTTGTGTTTTCCCGTAATTTCCAATTAAATACTGTCCCTTTGAAGTAAATTTTTTTATTTGAATTATTATTTGATTATTTATTGAATTTATTCTTTTGTCATGTTTTTGGTGGCAAAAGAAAGAAAATAAAAATTAATTTTTATTAGCAAAACAAGGGGGTTTCTTCCAATGGCAGGTCAAAATCTAAATGCAAAAGAGTATATTAAAGAAGTAATTGAGAAAGTTAAAGCTAGAAATGCTAGCGAACCTGAGTTTATTCAAGCAGTTGAGGAAGTACTAGTTTCTTTAGAGCCGGTTTTAGAAAAGCATCCAGAGTATATAGAAGCTAATTTATTAGAGAGAATTACTGAGCCTGAAAGACAAATAATATTCAGAGTTCCTTGGGTAGATGATAGTGGTAAGGTTCAAGTAAATAGAGGTTTTAGAGTTCAGTTTAATGGAGCTATAGGACCATACAAAGGAGGTTTAAGATTTCATCCTTCCGTATATATTGGAATTATCAAGTTTTTAGGATTTGAACAAATTTTTAAAAATTCATTGACTGGTCTTCCAATAGGTGGAGGTAAAGGTGGTTCCGATTTTGACCCAAGAGGAAAATCAGATGCTGAAATTATGAGATTTTGTCAAAGTTTTATGACTGAACTTTATAGACACATTGGACCAGATGTTGATGTTCCAGCTGGAGATATTGGAGTTGGTGGTAGAGAAATTGGATACCTTTATGGACAATATAGAAGAATTAGAGGAGCTTTTGAAAACGGGGTTCTTACTGGTAAAGGTTTAGCATATGGTGGTAGTTTAATTAGACCTGAAGCTACTGGTTTTGGTGTAACTTATTTTGCTCAAGAAATGTTAAAGCATGAAGGAGAAACTTTTGAAGGTAAGACTGTTGCTATATCAGGATATGGTAATGTTGCTTGGGGAGTATGTCAAAAAGTTGCTGAATTAGGGGGTAAAGTAGTTACTCTTTCAGGCCCAGATGGATATATTTATGACCCAGATGGAGTAACTGGAGAAAAGATAGACTATTTAGTTGAAATGTTAAAAGAAAATAAAGGTGCTAGAGTTAAGGATTATGCAGACAAGTACGGTGTAGAGTTTTTCCCAGGAGAAAAACCATGGGGAGTAAAAGTTGATATAATAATGCCATGTGCTATACAAAATGATATTACTTTGGAACATGCTAAGAAAATTGTTGCTAATGGTATTAAGTTTGTAGTTGAAGGTGCAAATATGCCATGTACAAATGAAGCAATTGAGTACTTCCAAAAGAACGGAGTGTTGGTAGGACCTGCTAAAGCTGCTAATGCCGGTGGAGTTGCTACTTCAGCTCTTGAAATGTCACAGAATAGTATGAGAATGTCTTGGACTAGAGAAGAAGTAGATAAGAAGCTTCATGAAATAATGGTTAACATTCATAATAATGCTATGAAAGCAGCTGAAGAATATGGATTCGGATATAATTTAGTTGCTGGTGCGAATATAGCTGGATTTTTAAAAGTTGCTGAGGCTATGCATGCACAAGGAAATTACTAAAATTGTATAAAATAGATGTATAAACTTGTTTAATGAAGGAGAACCTACAAAAATAATTTATAGTAGGTTCTCTTTTAGTAGCAGGAGTTTTTTTAGATATGTAGAATAGATTTAAATATATAAGTCAATATAAAAATTATAGGTGCCCATTTTAGGGAGAATAGGGAATGGAGTGGAAATCTCCAGCGGACCCGCCACTGTAAAGGGGAGCCTTTAAACACTATGCCACTGGATATTAATCTGGGAAGGCGTTTGAAGGTGTTGAACCTGAGCCAGGAGACCTGCCTATAATTTATTGACTCATGAATGATGGTAAAGTTCATGGTTTGTTTGTCATGCACAAATAAACTATGAACTTTTTTTGCATAAAAATAAAAGTTTAAAAAGCAAAATCAAGTTAGTTTAGTAATTAAAAATTATAAAAATTTTATAAAATTGACATTAAAAATTAAAGGATAGAATTTTAATGTTATTATATAAGCTAAAAAATAAATTTTAAAATATAGAGGGAGGAATAATTATGATTTTGTTAAAAGAAACTATTAAAAGGATTGGTGAGCTTGATAGTAAAGCCATGGAAAAAGCAAAAGAAAGAGTAGATAATCTTATCAAGCCACCTGGGAGTTTAGGAAGATTAGAAGAGATAGTTATTCAGCTAGCAGGAATAACAGGAGAAATTTATCCAAAGGTGGATAAAAAAGCTGTTATAGTTATGGCAGCAGATCATGGAGTATTTGAAGAAGGAGTTGTAGTATTTCCACAAGAAGTAACAGAAATTCAAACAAAAAATATGGCAAGAGGAGTTACTGGCGTTTGTGCATTAGCAAAGTATGTAGGGGCTGATGTAGTACCGGTAGATATAGGAGTAAAAGTTGATATAAATGAACCTGGAGTGATAAATAAAAAAGTAAAATATGGAACAGATAATATGGCTAAAGGACCTGCTATGAGCAGAGAGGAAGCTATAAGAGCTTTAGAAGTTGGAATAGAGGTTGCTGAGGAGCAGATTAAAAAAGGTAAAAACATTTTAGCAACTGGAGAAATGGGAATATGTAATACTACTCCTAGTGCTGCTATTGTTTCAGTTATAGGTGGATATGACCCTTTTGAAGTAACTGGAATAGGAGCAAATTTTCCAGTAGATAAACTTAAATACAAAGCAGGGGTAGTAAAGAGAGCTATAGAAGTAAACAGTCCTAATCCAAAGGACGGGATAGATGTCCTTGCTAAAGTTGGTGGACTTGAAATAGCTGGAATGGCTGGAGTAATGCTTGCTGGAGCTGCTAATAGAATACCGGTAGTAGTAGATGGATTTATTTCTTCAGCTGCTGCTCTTATAGCATGTACTATAGAACCAAAGACTAAGAATTTTCTTATACCTTCTCATGCTTCAAAGGAGAAGGGAGCGATATATGCATCAGAGCTTTTAGGATTAAAACCTATGCTTTATATGGATATGAGACTTGGAGAGGGAACAGGAGCTGTACTTGCTCTAAGTTTAATCGAATCAGCTACATATATGAATAATGAAATGATTACATTTGCTGAGGCTGGTATATCTGTATAATTGATAAAAAAGTATATTTTAGTTTAAGTTCTTTTAATGAGAGTTGCAGACTGATATAATAGTTGTAAGTTGATTTTTGAGGTGATATTAAATGCATGTAAAAGAAATAGAAAATGGTATAGTTTTAGAGAATATAAAGGATTTTGAGCTACCTCATATATTTGAATGTGGACAATGTTTTAGATGGAATAAGGAAGAGGATGGGAGTTATACAGGAGTAGCTTTTGGAAAGGTAATAAATTTAAGAAAAGAACATGATAAGGTTTATATTGATAATACGAATTATAACGATTTTAAAAATATATGGCATAGTTACTTTGATTTAGATAGGGATTATGGAAAAATAAAAGAAAAATTATCTGCAATTGATGAAACAATGAAAACTTCTGTAGAATTTGGTTATGGAATAAGAATACTTAAGCAAGATGAATGGGAAACTCTTATTTCTTTCATAATATCTGCAAATAATAGAATACCAATGATAAAAAGGGCTATAGAAGCTTTAAGTGAAAATTATGGCAGTTATATAGGAAATTATAGAGGAAAAAAATATTACAGTTTTCCAAAACCAGAAAAATTATATAATTTAAGTCTTGAAGATATTAATTTTAAAGGTATAGGGTTTAGAGGAAAATATATATTAAATGCAGCAAAACTTGTAGTAAATAAGGAGATAGATATTTATAATTTGAAAAATTTAGAGACCTTTAAAGCAAGAGAAGAATTAATGAAGTTTTCTGGTGTGGGACCTAAAGTTTCAGATTGTGTGATGTTTTTTTCAATGGATAAAAGTGATGCATTTCCTATAGATGTATGGGTAAAAAGGGTTATGGAGTATTTTTATGTTCCGGAGGGGACAAGTTTAAAAAAAATACAAAAATTTGCTGAAGAGAAATTTGGAAATTTAGCCGGATTTGCACAACAGTATTTATTTTATTATGCAAGGGAGCTTAAAATTGGAAAAAATAAGTGATATATAATAATTAAATTTGTAAATTTTATTGAGATGACAAATTTTAGTATTTTTGATAGATTAAAAAATTGTTGAATATTTGAATTTAAAAAAATAGCCTTTGACAAATTTAGTCAAAGGCTAAAGTTTTATTTATTGACAACATTTTTTGCATAAAATTTGTCGATTAAAATGTCGATAAAAAATGATATTATTTTCGACAAAAAATAATATATAATAAAAATATGAATTCGACATAATTTTGTTTATTATATAGGTTTATAATTATGAAAATTAAGGTTATTAATTTTTATTTAGTTTGAATATAATATTGAATTTGGAAATTATTTACAGAGTGAAGTGTAAATAAAATTTTAGTATTGAAAGACTTTTATATATTTAATTTTATGGTATATGCTTTTTTTCTTTTATTGAGTTTTGATGATAGATTTTGAGAGGGAGGAAAAAATATGATACTTTCTGGTAAAGAAATAAAAAATAAACTTGGAAAAGAAATAGTAATAGAACCTTTTAATGAAAATCAATTAAATCCAAATAGTTATAATTTAAGACTTCATAATGAATTATTAGTTTATGAAAATAATATATTGGATATGAAATCTGAAAATAAGACTAAAAAAATTATTATTCCTCCAGAAGGATTGATTCTTGAGCCTAATAAACTTTATTTAGGAAGAACAGTTGAATATACGAAGACAGATAAATATGTTCCAATGCTGGAAGGACGTTCTTCTATAGGGAGATTAGGTTTATTTATTCATGTGACGGCAGGGTTTGGCGATGTAGGTTTTTGTGGATATTGGACGTTAGAAATATTTTGCATACAGCCAATACGAGTATATCCAAATGTAGAAATATGTCAGATATATTATCACAGTATAGAAGGGGATTATGAAAAGTATTCAAGCGGTAAATATCAAAATAATAAAGGTATACAACCTAGTTTGCTCTATAAAGATTTTGAGATAAAAAAATGATGAATAGAGGAAATTCTGATGAAAAAAAGATTTAAAGAGTTTTTTTATTATCTTTTTGGTGGTATATATATACCGAAGGAATTAGTAAATACTAGAGAAAAGATATTGCTTCATATATCGGATACACCGGCTATGCTTTACAGAGGACTTGATAAATTTATAAGAGAATTAAGACCTAATTATATCGTTCATACAGGAGATATTGTTGATAATATTAAGTTAGAAATATATCCTAATAAAATTTGTGAGTATAGAAAAAATTTAAAAAAAATAATAGATATTTTAGAAAGTTCGAGAGCAGAAAAGATATATATTTCATTGGGAAATCATGATAATAAAGAAGTTGTAAATAGTTTAATTAAAAGAAGTATAATTATAGAAAAAAGCGATATTATCAATATAGAGGGGATAGAGATTAAAGTTAGCCATTTTCCAGATGAAATTTTAAAAGATTCTAGAAAATATAATTTATTTGGTCATGATTTAACTCTTAAAACTAAAATAAAAGATGAAAAAGTGTATTTAAACGGTATATCAAGCATAAATGTGTTATTGTTTAAAAGCGAAAAAATTTTTACACTTCCATATCCATTTGGAACAGATGATAGTCGTTTGTGTAAAGGAAAAACAGGTTTTTAGCAGGGGGGAATAATATGTTATCACTTATAAGAAGTGGTCCTAAATTTCTTATAATAGAAAGTTTGTATATAAAGGAGTTAAAAAATTATTTAAAAGAAAATTTTGATTCATTAGAAACAGATATGAATACTGCACTTGAAAAATCTAACGAAACTTCTACAGTAGTAATTTTAACAGAAAAAATGAAGGAAATAGTTAGATTTGGTGATATAGTTGATATATTAGTTGTATATTGTCTATCTGATATAATCTTAAGTAAAATCATTAATGATAAGAGATATGATTTATTAAAAAATATTAGAATTGCTCCAAGGATAATTGTAATGAAAACTTTTGGAGACACAGAAAGAATTATAAAAGAGATTCAGAAAGATTATGGGGGTATTACTGGAAAACTTGAGGATTTATTAGAAAAAAATAACTGTGGTAGTGTAGTTGTATTTACACAAAATAATTTAAATAAACCTTTAAGACTTGAAAATTTATATGATAAGTCTATATACATAAATGAAAATTTTCCTGAACTTATAAAACAGCTTAAAATTCATGATCTCAGATACCTCAATTTAGGTTTAGGAAATAGAGATTGGTATGAATTAAAAATAAAAATATATGATAGCTATGGAAATTATTCAATGCATTATAAAAGACTTATTAAAGTAATTGAACAATTAGATTTAGGACTTATATTGGGCGAACGTTGGGGAACTGATGCAGCTTTAATATTTTTGAGTGTTGGAACTTATTGTATTAGATTTTTTACTTTTTATGAACCTGAATATATAAAAAAAATTCTTTTGGGATTAGAGCATTTAGATGACGGGACGAGAATAGTTGATATTGATTTATATAATAAGAGGAGAAAGATACATTGGAGTGATTTAAAAGACAGAGGAAGTATGTCTAGACAAGAATTGAGTAAAAAATATAGAAATGAAATATTTTCAAAATTAGATGATGATGTGATTGATGAAATTATTAAATTAGAAGAAAAAATACTTGAGAAAAAATGTTAATATGGTAGACGGTTCTTTTTTAAAAATTATTTTGTGATTAAAAGAACCGTCTTTTAATTATTTTAAAAAATAACTGGAGTTAAAATACTTAAAATTTTAGTATTTTTTTCAAGTGGGTTTATCCAAAGATGAGTAATTTCGGATGGATAATGAATAGAGTCTCCTGCTTTTACAATATAGTCTTTCCCATCTAAATTGACTAAAAGAAGTCCTTCTAGTACATATATAAATTCTTCACCGGGATGATTAAATTTATGTCCATGTTTTTCTCCCGGAGGAATAGTAACTATAATAGCTTCTAAAATCCTATCTGGAAAATTTCCGCTTAGTCTAATAAATTCTGAGTTAGAACCTTCTATTTTGAAAGGTTTTTGTTCACTCGATTTTACAAGAAATTTATGATTATCGAAGTTTTTAAAAAAATACGACATGGGAACATTTAAAGCATCTGCAATTTTTTTGAGTGATGTTATAGCTAAAGATGAACTTCCCCTTTCTACTTGCGAAAGGAAACTTACAGATAGACCTGTTTTTTCACTTAAATCTTTTAAAGTTAAATTTTGTTCTTTACGTAAATTCCTAATTTTTTCTGAAATTTTATCAATCATTTTTTACCTATCCTTTAATTTTTTTTATTAAGTGAAAGTTACTATTAAGTTTATTATAAAACAAAAAGAATTTCAATAAAAAATAAAAATTAGATTTTAAGTATATTAAAATGATTTTAATATATAAATTACATGACAAATTATTTTTATGCAAATACTAAAAAAATTACTGTAAAATTGAAAAAATTATAGAAATATAAAAAACATTATGTTATTATATTAAATGTAATTGAAATTTTTTTAAAATTTTTTAAAGTCTTTCTAATTTATTTTATACCCCGGGGAAAATTAGAAATATTTAAATCATATGAAAAAGAGGTGGAGGAGATTTTATGAAAAAAACTATAGGATTTTGGGATTTAGTTTTCATGAATATAGCAGCGTTATTTGGTGTTAGATGGATGGCTGTTGCAGCTGGATATGGAGCAGGTTCTGTTTTTATGTGGCTTCTTGCAGCATTTTTGTTTTTCGTTCCAAGTGCTCTTGTTGCATCAGAACTTGCAGCTACATATCCTCGTCAAGGAGGTATGTTTATATGGGTTAAGGAGGCATATGGAGAAAAATGGGGATATATGGTTTCTTGGCTTAACTGGACAGCTAAGATATTTTGGTATCCAGGTTATCTAACTTTTATTACAGTATCATCTGCATATGTTATAGGAAAACCTGAGTTAGCAGAAAATAAATTATTTGTAATACCTATGGTACTTGGAGTATTTTGGTTTATAACAATTGTTAATCTTAAAGGTTTAAGTCTTGGGAAATGGTTTTCAAATATAGGTGGACTATTGGGAAGTATAGTTCCTTCAGTACTACTTATAGGGCTTGGTTTTGCTTCAGTATTTATTTATAAAAATCCAATAGCTACTTCATATACACTATCAAATCTTATACCGGATTTTAGAGATAGTTCTAATATTTCTATGTTATCTTCTCTTATGTTTGCTATGGCAGGTGTTGAAACTACAGCAGCATTTGCAGGAGAAGTTAAAGATGCTCAAAAGGTATTTCCAAGAGCTATATTTACATCAGCTGCATTGGTGGCTGGACTTTATATAATTGGAACAATGTCTATTACTTTTATGATGACTCCAGATAAAATAGGAGCAGCTAGTGGATTGATGGAAGCATTTAGGCTTATTGCTGAAAAACTTGGTATAGGAGGATGGTTTATAAAATTTATAGCTGTACTTGTTGTTGTAAGTGGTTTTGGTGGGTTGAGTGTGTATTTAATGTCACCAACTACAATGTTATTTGAAAGTGTAAAGCAGGGAGTATTTCCTGAATTTTTAACAAAAGAAAATAAATATGGTGTACCACAAAATGCACTTATAGTTCAAGCGATAGGTGTTTCTATAATAATGCTTCTTATGGTATTATTACCTTCTGTAAATGCTATTTATTCTATATTGGTAACTATGACTGCATTAACAAGTTTAATTCCATATGTACTTCTTTATGTATCATTTTTATCATTAAGAAAAAATAGACCTAATGAAGAAAGACCATTCAAAGTTTCTAAAAATCCATCTGTGGCAAAAACAGTAGCTATAGTTGGCTTATTATGTTGCTTACTTGGTATGGCACTTGCATTCATACCATCTGACGAATATAGTACAATAACACAAAAACTTATTTATGAAATAGAGATAATAGGTGGAGGTTTCTTTGTGAGTTGGCTTGGAATTCTTATTTGGAATAGATATGAGAAAAAATTAACGAAATCGATATAAAAAGATAAAAATATATTTAAATTAGGTTAGAATAAAATTATATTTATAAAAGGAAAGGAGAAGAAAGATGAATAAAAAAAGGTTAGAGAAAGTTATAAAAAATATGGAAAAATACAATATTGACCAAATGATAGTAACTTCTTCAGACTCTATATTTTATTTATTAGGTGAGTGGATTCATCCAGGTGAGAGAATGCTTGCACTTTTTATTGATACAAATGGAGAAGCTAAATTGTTTGTAAATGAACTGTTTCCTATTACTAAAGATTTGGGGGTAAAAGTACATATTCATAAGGATACTGATAATCCTATAGATGATTTAGCCGAAGTGATAGATGAGAGTAAAGTTGTTGGAATAGATAAAGAATGGCCTTCTCGTTTTTTAATTAGTCTTCTCAAGAAAAAAAATGGATTGAAAGTGGAAAATGGTTCAATAGTAGTAGATGAAGCTAGAATGATAAAAGATGAACAAGAAATTGAATTAATGAGAAAAGCTTCAGCTATAAATGATAAAGCCATGGAAGAAATAATTGAATTTATAAAAAAAGGATGCAGTGAAATAGAAGCTTCTAAAAAATTAGCTGAGATATATTCAAAATATGGATGTAGTGGTTTTTCATTTGAACCTCTTATATGTTATGGAGCAAATGCTGCTGAACCTCATCATGCATCAGATAATACAGAACTTAAAGAAAATAGTTGTATTATTATAGATATTGGGTGTATTAAAGACGATTATGCTTCAGATATGACTAGAAGTTTATTTTATGGAAAACCAGATGAAGAATACAAGAAAATATATGATTTAGTGTATAAAGCTAATAAAGCTGCAATTGAGGCAGTTAAACCGGGAGTTAAGTTTAGTGATATAGATAGAGCAGCGAGGAAAGTTATAGAAGATGGAGGATACGGTAAGTATTTTATTCATAGAACAGGACATAATATAGGAATTAATGTACATGAATATCCTGATGTTAGCTCATCAAATGATATGGAAGTTGTTGAGGGAATGGTATTTTCAATAGAACCGGGAATTTATTTAGAAGGTAAATATGGTGTGAGAATAGAAGATTTAGTAGTAGTGACAAAAGATGGATGTGAAGTTCTCAATAAATTTACTAAAGACCTTATAGTATTTGATTAGGTTAAAAGGATGGCACTGAATACGGTTTTTGTAAGTTATTTTGTAAAATAAGAACCGTAATCAGTGTCATTTTTAATTTTTTGTAATGTTTAGCAGTAAATTATTATACTTTTTTATATTTAAAACTATAATTATAAAATTTTTTAATTTCACAACTTTCCAAAAAATTACTATAATTGTAGGTGTGATAAAAACTATTGGGAGGGATAAATATTGAAAAATTCACCATTTAAATCTACAAATACTATGATTTTTGCTTCATTGGGAATTGTAATTAATATTGTATTTGGAACAGTTGTACAAACTCTTCAAATTCCATTGTTGTTTTTAGATACAATAGGAACTATTTTTGTAGCTGCAGTATTGGGACCTTTTGCCGGAGCATTAACGGGAGGTTTAACTAATATTATTCAAGGAATGATTACTAATCCTAAAAATATTCCTTTTGCAATTGTAAATGTTGCAATCGGATTAATTGTCGGTTTTATTGCTAAAAAATATAAATTTGATTATAAAGTTGCGGTAATTACAGGAATTATTTTATCAGTAATAGCACCATTGATAGGAACGCCAATAGCTGTGTTAGTCTTTGGAGGAGTTACAGGTGGGGGAACTGACCTTATTTTTGCATGGCTGTTGGCAAGCGGACATAAGATATTTACTGCTGCATTTATTCCGAGAATAACAGGTAATATTATTGATAAAATAGCTAGTTCTTTATTAGTTGCTTTTTTGATAAAAAAACTGCCTTATGATTTAATTTCAAAAAAATCTGCCAGAAATGCATAACAAAAAAGAAAATAGTGTGTTTAATTTAGCAGTTTGTTGAATTTTTATTTTATGCTGTAATTTTCAGTTTGTATGATTTTATTTAAGCATTAGAGTTAGTCATAAAAAATACTTGATTTTATAATAGATAGAAAATACAAGAAAAAAACAGAAAAAAAGAGATATTAGAAGTAATAATTAGATAATATTCTAAAATAATGAATAATTTATATATATTTCTGTAAATAGTTATAAATAGAGTTTGCGTAAAAGCTGTATATATTATACATTAATATTGTAATTAGCACTCATGTTAAGTGAGTGCTAATAAAATGAATTTAAAAGTTAATTTGAGTAAATATAAATCAATATTAACATTAAGGAGGGGTTATTATGAATATCAAGCCATTAGGTGATAGGGTTGTTATTAAGAAGTTAGAGGCTGAAGAAAAGACAAAAAGTGGTATAGTACTTCCAAGTCAGGCTAAAGAACAACCTCAAATAGCAGAAGTAGTGGCAGTTGGACCAGGTGGAATGGTAGACGGCAAAGAGGTAAAAATGGAAGTAAAAGTTGGAGATAAAGTAATATTCTCAAAGTATGCTGGAACTGAAATTAAGCATGATGGAGAAGAATATACTATTTTAAGACAAAGTGATATTTTAGCAATAGTTGAATAGAAAAAATACGGCTTAAAAAATAAAATAAATAATACATAGGGAGGTTGGTAGTATGGCAAAAGAAATTAAATTCAATGAAGAAGCTCGTCGTAAGTTAGAAGCTGGTGTTAATAAATTAGCTGATACTGTAAAAGTTACATTAGGACCTAAAGGTAGAAATGTTATTTTAGATAAAAAGTTCGGTTCTCCTACAATTACAAATGATGGTGTAACTATTGCACGTGAAATAGAATTAGAAGATGTATATGAAAATATGGGTGCACAACTTGTTAAAGAAGTTGCAACTAAGACTAATGATGTAGCTGGAGACGGTACAACTACTGCTACATTATTAACTCAAGCTATAATTAGAGAAGGTTTAAAGAATATTGCAGCTGGTGCTAATCCAATGATTCTTAAAAAAGGTATCGAAAAGGCTGTAGAAGTTGCTGTAGAAGAAATCAAGAAAAATTCTAAACAAATTGAAGGCAAAGAAGCTATTGCTAACGTTGCTTCAATTTCAGCTGCTGATGAAAAAATCGGTGAACTTATAGCTGAAGCTATGGAAAAGGTAGGAAAAGATGGAGTAATCACTGTTGAAGAAGCTAAAACTATGGGAACTACTTTAGAAGTAGTTGAAGGTATGCAGTTTGATAGAGGATATGTTTCTCCATACATGGTAACTGATGCTGAAAAGATGGAAGCAGTATTAGAAGACCCATATATTTTAATTACAGACAAGAAGATTTCAAATATACAAGAAATCCTTCCATTATTAGAGCAAATTGTACAACAAGGAAAGAAATTATTAATTATTGCTGAAGATATTGAAGGAGAAGCTCTTGCAACACTTGTTGTTAACAAATTAAGAGGTACTTTTGAGTGTGTTGCTGTTAAAGCTCCAGGATTTGGTGACAGAAGAAAAGCTATGCTTCAAGATATAGCTATAGTAACTGGAGGTCAAGTAATTTCAGAAGAATTAGGATTAGACCTTAAAACTGTTACATTAGATATGCTTGGTAGAGCTAAGTCAGTTAAGATAGATAAAGAAAATACTACAATTATAGATGGTGCTGGAGATACAAATGCAATTCAAGATAGAATTAAGCAAATCAAAGTTCAAATTGAAGAAACTACTTCAGATTTTGATAGAGAAAAATTACAAGAAAGACTTGCAAAACTTGCAGGTGGAGTTGCAGTTATCCAAGTAGGTGCTGCTACTGAGACTGAAATGAAAGAAAGAAAATTAAGAATAGAAGATGCGTTAAATGCTACAAGAGCTGCTGTTGAAGAAGGTATAGTAGCTGGTGGTGGTACTGCATTAATCAATGCAATCCCAGCAGTAGAAAAATTAATTGAACAGTTAGAAGGAGACGAAAGAACTGGAGCTATGATTATAAGAAGAGCTCTTGAAGAACCAGTAAGACAAATAGCATTCAATGCTGGTGTAGAAGGTTCTATAGTAGTTGAGAAAATAAGAAATAGTGAAGTAGGTATAGGATTTGATGCATTAAATAATAAGTATGTGAAGATGATAGAGGCTGGTATAGTTGACCCAACTAAAGTAACTCGTTCAGCACTTCAAAATGCTGCATCAATTTCAGCATTGTTCTTAACTACTGAGGCTGCTGTAGCTGAAATTCCAGAAAAGAAAAATGATATGCCAATGGGTGGCGGAATGCCTCCAATGATGTAATAAAGATTAGTTAAAGTAAAAAAGGAGTGAGATTGTCTCACTCCTTTTTTGGTTTTATAAAGGGTATATTTGTTTTCTAAAGAGATATTAGTAAATTAATAAGATTAATTAATTTTTGTAAAAGTGAATCTAAACATTAATATTTGAAAATAATAACAATTAGGTATAAAATTACAGTAGATTTATAAACATTATTAAGTATGATTGGAGGAAAATTTTATGTTAAAGTTTAAAGATTATAAATATGAAAGACCAGATATGGAAAGACTTGAAAAACAGTTTAATGAATTACTTGAAAGATTTGATAATTCTGATTCATTTGAAGCTCAAGATAAGGTAATGAAAGAGATAAATGAACTTAGAAATGAATTTGAAACTATGGCTACACTTGTTCATATAAGACATACTATAGATACAACTGACAAATTTTATGAAAAAGAAAATGAATTTATAGATGAGGCTATGCCTATGTACGAAGGTTTTGTTTCAAAGTACTATAAGTCATTAGTTAATTCTAAGTTTAAAAGTGAGCTTGAGAAAAAGTGGGGAAGACAATTATTTAGATTAGCTGAATTGAAACTAAAAACTTTTTCACCAGAGATAATAAAAGATTTGCAAGAAGAAAATAAATTGTCAAGTGAGTATACAAAGCTTAGGGCTTCGGCAAAAATTATGTTTGAAGGAGAAGAGAGAAATTTATCTCAAATGGTTCCTTTTATGCAGTCAAAAGATAGGAATATGAGAAAAAGAGCTCATGAAGCTATGACGGAATTTTTTGTCGAAAATGAAGAAAAGTTTGATGAAATTTACGATGGATTAGTTAAAGTAAGAGATAGAATTGCTAAAAAGCTTGGATATGAAAATTTTGTACAGCTTGGATATGCAAGACTTATGAGGTCTGACTACAATCCGGAGATGGTTGCAAACTACAGAAGACAAGTATTAGAAAATATAGTGCCTGTTGCTACAAAGTTAAGAGAAAGACAATTAAAGAGATTAAAATTAGATAGTTTGAAATATTATGATGAGAGTTTAGAATTTTTAACAGGAAATGCTATTCCAAAGGGAGATTCAGAATGGATTTTAGAAAATGGCAAAAGAATGTATAGAGAACTATCACCAGAAACAGATGAATTTTTTACATATATGGTGGAGAGAGAACTTTTAGACCTTGTAAGCAAAAAAGGAAAAGCAGGTGGAGGATACTGTACATATATAAGTAAATATAAGTCTCCATTTATATTTTCAAATTTTAATGGAACTTCAGGAGATGTAGATGTACTTACTCATGAAGCAGGTCATGCATTTCAAGTGTATTCAAGTAGAGAATATGAAGTACCTGAGTATAATTGGCCAACTCTTGAAGCTTGTGAGATACATTCAATGAGTATGGAATTTTTTGCTTGGCCTTGGATGAAATTATTTTTTAAGGAAGATGAATTTAAATATAAATTTGCTCATTTAAGTGGTGCACTTTTATTTATTCCATATGGAGTTACAGTTGATGAATTTCAACACTGGGTTTATGAAAATCCACAGGCTACTCCAGAAGAAAGAAAAAGAGCATGGAGAGATATTGAGAAAAAATATCTGCCTCATAGAGATTATGCTGATAATGACTTTTTAAATAGAGGAGGATATTGGTTTAGACAAGGACATATTTTTAATAATCCATTTTATTATATAGATTATACATTAGCACAAGTTTGTGCACTTCAGTTTTGGATAAAATCGATGGAAAACAGAGATAAGGCTTGGAATGATTATTTAAGATTGTGCAGGGCTGGAGGAAGTAAGTCATTTTTGGAATTAGTTGAGCTTGCTGATTTAAGAAATCCTTTTGAAGATGGATGCATTAAATCTGTTATTGGACCAGTTGAAGATTGGCTAGATAGTATTGATGACAAAAATTTATAAATATTTTAATGTAAAATTTTTACTTTTTTAGATAATATAAAAAATAAAACTCCTTTTTAGTTAAAATTTATAAATAAGATTAAAACTAAAAAGGAGTTTTATTGTGGATTAATATACAAGACTATCCATGACTAAGGATAGCCTTGCTTGAGGGGTTAAGGGGTCTAATTATTATTTTTCAATAGATACTCTTCCAAAATACCAGTAGCTCATGCTATTTTTCTGCCAACCTTTTACATAATCTTTTACCATTACTGGGTCAGTATAGTAAAAAATAGGTGTAACAGGCATTTCTTTCATTAATATATCTTGAGCTTTATAAAGTAATTCATCTCTTTCTGTACCTTTAACTAATCTAGATTTTGCAATGAGCTCATCATATTCTTTATTTGACCAGTGAGGAGCGTTGTTTGCTGAATTAGTAGTAAATAGTTCTAAAAGTCCAACTGGGTCTGGGTAGTCTGAAATATATCCACCTCTAGCTATATCAAAATTTCCTTGTTTTCTTGTATCTTGAAATACTGCCCATTCTTGATTGGCAAGTCTTATATTTATACCTAAATTTTTCTTCCACATTTCTTGTATAGCTTCTGCTATTGCTTTGTGACTTTCACTTGTATTATATAATAATGTTATTTCAGGGAATCCTTTACCATCGGGGTATCCTGCCTTGGCAAGAAGTTTTTTAGCTTCTTCAATATTTCCGCCATCTACATTTATACCATAATCACCTGCTGTTTTGTTAAAATCTCTACCTTGAGAGTCTTTGAGTCCTGCAGGATTAAATCCAGTTGCAGGTATTTCTCCACTTCTTTTTACATTTTCAGTTATGGCTTTTCTATCTATAGCTAAAGCTAGAGCTCGTCTTACTTTAACATCATCAGTAGGTGGCCTATTTACATTAAATATTAAGTAGTAAGTTCCAAGCATAGGTAGTACATGAAATGTAGAATCTTCTCCCATCAATCTAGGAATTTCTTGAGAAGGTATATTACCTATTATATCAATTTCACCAGATTCATATGCAGTAAGAGCTGTTGAGGCTTCTATTATCATTAAATAATTTATTTGGTCGATTTTAACAGTATCAGCAGCCCAATAATTAGGATTTTTCTTTAAAACGAGTTTGTCTGCAGTTTTGTAATCAGCTAATATAAAAGGTCCATTTGAAACTGCAAGATTAGGGTCTTTGGCCCATGTTTCAGGAGCTTTTTCTACTATATCTTTTCTAACAGGCATAAAGGCAGGGCGTGTAATAAGTGATAAGAAGTATGAAGTAGGAGTTTCAAGTGTTACTTTAAAAGTTTTATCATCAATAGCCTTGATGCCTACATCTTCGATTTTTGCTTTTCCTTCATAGTATGCTTTAGCATTTTTTATATAGAACATATGATAAGAATAAGGAGCAGCTGTAGAAGGGTCTAGTACTCTTTTCCATGCATATTCAAAGTCTTGAGCTCTTACAGGTTTACCGTCTGACCATTTGGCATCTCTTATATGAAAAGTATAAACTGTTCCATCATCAGAAATGTCAACTTTTTCAGCCATAGCATTTTCTAATTTTCCATCGATTTCTCTCATTAATCCTTCAAATGTATTATTGATAACATGGCTGCCGTCAATGGCATCGTTTAAACCAGGGTCTATAGTTCTTGGGTCAGCAGCGAGATTGAAATTGAGAACTACAGGTTCATTATTAGAAGTTTCATTTTTTTCCTGTGGCTGCTGTGTAGTTTTACTAGAACCACAACCAGATAATACGGTAGTTAAAATTAGCAAAACAGTTAAAGTTAATACAAATTTTCTTTTAAACATTATGTTTCCCCCTTTAAATTTTGTTGTTTTATAAAAATTGTAAAAATAAAAAAAGATTACAATTTATTTTTAGAACTTGATTTTTTGTTTATCTTATTTTTAATACGTTTAGAATTGAAAAAGTCATGTAAATTTTCAATTGTATTTATGTTGAAAGTAATTTTATCTTTCATTTTATAACTTAGAACAATTAATAATATTTCTGATAATAAAATAGCAGCAGAAATAAAATTGTAAAAGACTAAAGAATTATTTTCTGATTTTAGTACGATTTGAGCATTTGATGCTATAGGTGATTTTTCGCTATTGGTTATAGATATAAAATTTAAATTGTGTATAGATAAATATTCAGCTAATTTTATAATTTTTTCTGAGTAAAGAGGGAAAGAAATTAGTATAAATAAATCATCTTTACTTGCTCTAATTAAATCATAGATAAATATGGCACTGTCATCTATGTCTAGTATTTTTGTATTAATATTTAGTATTTTAAATCTAGTATGTAAAAAATCACATATTAGTTTTGAAACTCCTAAACCACATATGAATACAGTATTGGCATTTAAAATTAAGTTAGTAGCTTTTTCAATTGATTCTATGCTGTTATTTTCTATTATTTTATTTAAATTCATTTTTTGAATTTGAAATGTATTATTTATGGCATCTTCAATACTTTCTAATTCATCTAATGAAGATTTCATCTTTGCAGGAACTCTTAATTCTTCTTTTATTAAATGTTCAAAACTCTTTTTTAAATCAATAAAAGAGTCTATTTTGATAGCTTTACAGAAGTTAAGTATGGTAACTTCCGAAACATTAAGCTCACTGCTTAATTCTTTTAAACTCATAAAAGGAATTTTATTTTTGTTTTTTATTAGATATTTTGCAATATTTTTTTGCTTATTGCTTAAATTGGGAAGATTGTTTCTAATAACTTTTAGAACAGACAAATAATTACCACTCCTTTTTTAAAGTATGATACTATAAATATTACATATAGTCAATGAAAATGTTACAAAAAATTAAAGTAAATACTTTATTTAAGAAAAATTTAATATATTCTGCAAAATATTGCAAATTACTCAAGTTTATTTCATAAAAAATAAAATGTTTAATATAAAATAAATAAAAATAACATATAAAAATTAGAAAAATTAAAGTTAATACTGAAATAATTATGATATAATTATTTCAAAAATATAAAAGTTTAAAGTAGGGGGATTAAAATGTCAATTGTAGCTAAAGTGTATAGGGGAAATGTAGTAGATTTAACACATATAGGTCATATTGCTGTAGTGGATTATATGGGAAATATATTGTATTATTATGGAAATCCTTATAGAGTTACTTTTGCAAGGTCATCTGCTAAACCAATTCAAGCTATTCCCGTAATAGAAAGTGGAGCGGCTGATGAATATGGAATAGAAGATAAAGAAATAGCCTTATTTTGTGCATCTCATAGTGGAGAACAGTTTCATGTAAATTCAGTGCGAAGTATTCTATCAAAAGCTGGTCTTGATGAAGAGTATTTAAAATGTGGAACTCATATGCCTATTGCAGAATATGCGGCAGAGGAGCTTAGAGATAAAGGGCTATCTCCTAAATCAGTTCATTGTAATTGTTCAGGAAAACATGCAGGTATGCTTATTACAGCTAAATATTTAAATGAGGATTTGGATACTTACTATCTGTCAAATCATCCTGTACAAAAAAGAATAAAAAAAGTGCTTTCACAAATATGCGATTATGAAGAAGAAAAAATAGAAGAAGCAATTGATGGATGTGGAGTTCCAGTTCATGCAATGCCTTTATACAAATTTGCTCAAGGATTTGCTAGATTATCAAAACCGGAAGTTTTCGATAAAAATAGAGAAATGGTAGTTAGGAGAATAATAAAGTCTATGACATCTTATCCGGAGATGGTAGCTGGAACTGATAGAATATGTACGGATTTGATGAGATTGTGTGGAGATAGACTGTTTGCAAAAGCTGGAGCAGGTGCTTACTATGCTATAGGAATAAGGGACAGAGGAATAGGTTTAACTTTTAAAATAGAAGATGGAAATAGCAAAGTATTAACTGCTGTCATGCTGGAGACTTTAAGACAGCTTGATATAATAAATGAAGCAGAGCTTAAAAAATTGGAAAAATACTATATAATTAAAAACAAAAATCACAAGGGAGAAGTAGTAGGGGAGGTTAAAGTAGAATTTGAGCTAATAAAGAATGAGTAGAAATTTGAATTTAAAAGTTTACAGTTGAATATTTTAATTTTAAGATATTTGTTATAAAGGTTATAAAGGAAGTCCTCAATTCAATTGGGGACTTTTTTTGTATAATAGTTCAGATATTTTTTGCAAGAAGTGTAGGTTTTAAACAAAGTAAAATTACATAGGTTAGTAGTTAAAAATTAAAAATTAAGAATAAAAAAATCTAGAGATTTGCTCCTAAAACTTGGAACATGGAATTGACAACTATAAATTTAAATTGACATGGTAAAAAATAGTGTATATAATGTATATATAATATATAAACAGTATACACTATTTATATTAACAGAAGGGAGAGAGAGATGAATATTGTCATTTCTAATTCGAGCAAAGACCCTATATATTTACAAATAGCAAATCAAATAAAAAATCAAATAATAAATGGAGATTTAAAAGAAAATGATGTTCTTCCATCTATTAGAGGTCTTGCAAAGGAACTGCAAATAAGTGTAATTACGACTAAACGAGCTTATGAAGAACTTGAAAGAGAAGGTTTTATTAATACAGTTTTGGGGAAAGGAACATTTGTGGCTAGTCAAAGTAGAGAATTATTAAGGGAAAGAAGAATGAGGAGAATAGAAGAAAAACTTTTAGAAGCAGTAGAGGAAAGTAGAGTTTTGGGATTAAGTTTAGAGGAGCTTCAAGAGATGTTGGCAATATTGTTTAAGGAGGGTTAAAATTGGGGCATATTTTAGAACTGAAAAATGTTAGAAAAGAATATAAGGATTTTACATTAAAGGATATATCATTTACTTTAGATAGAGGTTATATTATGGGATATATAGGTCCAAACGGTGCTGGAAAGAGTACGACAATAAAGTTGATAATGAATCTTTTAAAAAAAGATGATGGAGAAATAAGGATTTTTGGTTTAGATAATATAAAGCATGAAAGGGAAATAAAACAGAGGATAGGCTTTATATATGACCAAAATCATTTTTATGATGAATTAACATTAAAGCAGATGAAAAAAATTATTTCTAATTTTTATAGTAATTGGGATGATAATTTATATCGAGAATATATTAAGAGATTTAACCTTAGAGAAGATAAAAAGATTAAAGAATTGTCTAAAGGAATGCAGATGAAGTTCAGCTTAGTCCTTGCTTTATCGCATAATGCTGAGTTGATTATCATGGATGAACCCACTTCAGGTCTTGACCCGGTTTTTAGAAGTGAACTTCTTGATATACTTATGGATATTATTCAAGATGAGAATAAAGCAATTTTTTTCTCAACTCATATAACTACCGATTTAGAGAAAGTAGCAGATTATATTACTTTTATTAATGATGGAAAACTAGTTTTTTCGAAAGCAAAAGATGAAATTTTAGATGAATATGGAATAGTAAAGGGAAGTAAAGATATTTTAACGGAAGAACTTAAAGAAAATTTTATAGGAATAAGAGATAATAAATTTGGTTTTGAAGCTTTGACAGCAAAAGCAGATAAACTTAAAAGGATATATAAAGATAATTTAATAATTGAAAGAGCTAGTCTTGATGATATTATGCTTTTTACTATCAGGGGGAATGATAAAAATGTTTAATTTATTTTTAAAAGATTTTTATCTTATTAGAAAGCATTTGTGGGTTGCTATGTTTTACAGCTTTATGATGTTTTTTTTATTTAGTTCGCACGAGAGTGAGCTTTATGGAATGATTTATTCTATAGGAACAACGATGATAGGCTATACAATGATAATGTATACAACAGCTTATGATGATAAAAACAATAGTGAAGTTTTTTTAAATAGTTTGCCAATTTCAAGGAGTAAAATAGTACTTTCGAGGTATATTTCTATATTTATGTTTATTATAATAGGTGTTATAAGTATGATGATAGCTAGTTTTGTATTGAAAAGCTTTAATATATTGAATATAAGCAGAATGTTTAAGTTTCATGATTTTGTTAATGCATTAATAGGTCTATGCTGTATTTCATTTTTGTATTTGCCAGTATATTTTAAGTATGGATATGTGAAGGCTAAAATGTTTAACTTGATACTTTTTGCCATAGGTTTTGGAGGGCCGATGCTGATAAAAAATATTTTAAGATTTACAAAAAAACCATTATGGTTAGATAAGTTTATTATGTATTTACATTTAGCACCTAAATCAGTAATAAATTTATTATTTATAATAGCAGTAGTTATATTAGGTTTAATATCATTTAGTATTTCATCTATTATTTATCGGAAAAGAGAATTTTAATTTAGTAATAGTAAAAAATTTGTGATGTGTAGTTAAAGAGAGGGCATTGCCCTCTCTTTAACTTAGAAAAATAAGCCTTCTAGTGAAGAATATATTATGAAAATAGGTGGTCCTATTATTTTATCAATGAAATTTGTAATTATTAAAATAAAAAGTATAAATCTGCTTTTATCATAAAATTGATAATAAAAAGGTTTATCTTTAAGACCTAATAATCCAAAGAAAATATGTGAACCGTCTAAAGGTGGTATTGGAAGAAGGTTGAATACAAGTAAAGCGATATTTATCCATACTGTATAATCAAAAATAGTAATTATCGTATGATAGAGACTATCACTTAAGATTGTTTCAGGAATATAATATAATATTTTCATTAAAAGAATAAAAAATATTGCTATGAGTAAATTTGCAAGTGGACCAGCTAAAGATACTAATATATCATCTCTTTTTGGCTTTTTAAAATTGTATGGATTAATTTCAACTGGTTTTGCCCACCCAAATCCAGCAATTAAAATCATTAAAAAACCTAAAATATCTAGATGAACTAAAGGACTTATTGAGAGCCTTCCTTGAAGCTTTGGAGTATCATCGCCAAGCCATACAGCTGTTTGTGCATGTGCAAATTCATGAAGTGAAAGCCCCAATAAAACACCCGGAATAATATATAATATTTTAATTAAATCCAATAAAATCATCCCTTCTAATTTATTTATGCTAGTCTATTATAACGTAAAACTAGCAATAATAAAACAGAAAATAATAATGTTTACAAAAATTATAACACAGATGTTATACATGAAGAAATATATACCTTGTTTTTTGAAAAATTTAGATTATTGATAAATATAGTTTAAGATTTTCAGAAAAATAGAGAAAAAACATTGATTTTAAAAATTATATGTGTTAAAATTTTATCCATAATCTTTTATAGAAATACATATGTACGCCATATAAAAACACAATATTAAAAAAGTATTAAAAAAATTTTATATAAGACGAAGGGAGAGGGGAATATGGAAAGTATTAAAATAGGGATATTAGGGATGGGAAATATAGGAACGGGTTTATATAAAATTTTACAAATTAATGATGAGAAAATAAAAAATTATGCAAACAAAAAAATAGAAGTTAAAAAAGTTTTAGTTAAAAATTTTGAAAAACAGAGAGATGTAGATATACCTAAGGAATTGTTGACTTTAGATGTAGATGAAATAATATATGACCCTGAAATTAAAATAATAGTTGAATTGATAGGAGGTATAAATCCGGCTTATGATTATTTAAAGCGTTCTATTGAAAGTGGAAAACATGTAGTAACTGCAAATAAAGCGGTAATTGCTACATTTGGCAAAGAATTAGATGATTTGGCTGTAAAACATGGTGTACAAATTAAATTTGAAGGCAGTGTTGGAGGAGGAATTCCCATAATAAATACACTGACAGAAAGTCTTTCAGCAAATGAAATAGAAGAAATTGTGGGAATTATTAATGGGACTACAAATTATATTCTTACTCAGATGAGTGAATTTGGTATGGATTTTGAAACTGCTTTAAAAGAAGCACAAATAAAGGGGTTTGCTGAAGCTGACCCGACTTCAGATTTAGAAGGAGAAGATGCTGTATTTAAGTTAGCTATTTTATCAGCAGTTGCTTTTAATAAGAGAGTTTATCCTGATGAAATATCAAGAGAAGGGATTAAAAAGATTTCTCAAAAGGATATAAAATATGCATCAGAACTAGGTTATAAGATTAAATTACTTGCAACAGCAAAAAAATATGGTAATAATTTGGAATTAAATGTCCATCCAGCACTTATACCTAATAAGCATCCTTTAGCTTCAGTTAATAATGAATTTAATGCTCTGTTTATTAGAGGTAATGCTGTTGGAGAAGTTATGTTATACGGTAAGGGAGCAGGGTCTATGCCGACTGGAAGTGCTGTGCTAGGAGATGTGTTGAGTATTATAAAGGCAATTGAGACAGATGGCATAAAAAATTCAAACAATAATATTACTAGTAAATTAGTAGTTAATAATATAGGACAAAGTAAATATTATGTTCGATTAGAAGTAGTAGATGAGCCGGGAGTGCTTGGGAAAATTGCTATTAATTTTGGAAAATATGGAGTAAGTCTTGAGTCAGTAGTTCAGAGAGCTAGGGGAGAAAAAACTGTACCATTAGTTTTTATTACTCATGAAACAGATAGGGAAAAATTAGATAAGGCATTAGAAGAAATTTCAAGTTTTTCAGTAGTAGATAAAATTGCAAGTATTTTAAAGGTAGAAGAGTAAAAAAGAGAAGGAGAGTTTAATCCTTCTCTTTTTAAAAGGAAAATTTATATTTATTTTTTGTTGTTTAGTTTAATCCAGTAATCTGCATTTTCTAATCCTAATTTTTTAGGGTCAAATACAAAAGTATCTATATCTCTTCCCATTTCTCTTTGTTCTTCCCAATCTTTTAAAACTTTTATACCTTGATTACCAAGTATTAGTATAGCTATAACATTTAACCAAGCCATGATGCCAACACCTATATCGCCAAGTCCCCAAGCTAATGATGCAGTTCTAATTGCACCGTAGAAGGAAGAACCGATTAGTAAAAGTCTTAATACATTGATAACTATTTTTCTATTAGCACCAGCTTTTTTGAATAAGTATGTGATATTAGTTTCTGCAATGTAGTAGTATGCTATAAGAGTAGAGAATGCAAAGAAGAATAGAGCTATGGCAACAAATGCTGAACCAAAACCAGGAATTAAAGTGTCAACGGCTGCTTGAGTATAAGCAGGACCTATGTCAACGCCGGGAAGATTTTCAACTATAAATCCACCAGATGGGTTATAAACATTGTATTTACCAGTTGCTAAAATCATAAAAGCAGTAGCAGAACAAACGAATAATGTATCGAAGTATACTGCAAATGCTTGAACTAAACCTTGTACAGCTGGGTGGCTTACTTCAGCAGCAGCTGCTGCTTGAGGACCAGTACCTTGACCAGCTTCATTAGAATAAATACCTCTTTTAACACCCCAAGAAATAGCTAATCCTAAAATACCACCAAAAGCTTGTTTTAATCCAAAGGCACTTTTAAAGATGAGAGCTAACATTGCAGGAATTTTAGTAATATTGAATGCTAAAATAGTAAGAGCTATTAACATATAACCGATTGCCATGAAAGGTACGATAATTTCAGTTGTTTTACTTATACGCTTAACTCCACCGAAAATGATTAAAGCTAATAAAGCAGATATAGCAATACCTGTTATAGTTGGACTAATTCCAAAAGCATTATTAACACTTGAAGCTATACTGTTTGATTGAACTCCGGGAAGGAAGAAACCCATTGCAATAACAGTTGCTACGGCAAATAAAACTGCATACCATTTTATTCCTAAACCTTTTTCGATGTAATATGCAGGACCTCCACGATATTCACCATCAATTTCTTCTTTATAGACTTGACCAAGTGCACATTCAATGAATGAAGAACCAGCTCCTAAGAAAGCAATTGCCCACATCCAGAAAATAGCACCCGGGCCACCCATTGCAATAGCAGTAGCAACACCAGCTATGTTACCAGTACCGACACGACCAGCTACAGACATTGCAAAAGCTTGAAAAGAAGAAACACCTGCATTTGAAGCAGAACCTCCCATTAGGTATTTAACCATGTCTTTTAAATGACGAATTTGTAAAAAACGAGTCCTAAAAGAAAAATAAATGCCTGTTCCTAAACATAAATAAACTAGTGCATTACTCCAAACGATACCGTTTAGAAAATCAACTATACCTTGCATTAATAATTACCTCCTTATATTTTTTATGAAAAAATTGTAACAATTATATAAAATATTTTAAACTATTTTGTGAAAAATTTCAAGTTTTAAAAAATTCAATTTTCAGCAATTAAAGAGTTTAAAAAATTCATTTTTGTAAATATTTGTTTGTAAATTTCAATTTTTTCATTTCAAAAATGAATATTTATAAATATTCTTTTACAAATTTTAATTATTTTTTTATATACATCAGTTCCATTATTAACTAAAATAAAATTTTATATTCAATTAAGTAAGAAAATTAATAATGTTAAAATTTGAATTGGAAAATCATTATTTTCAAAAAGGTAAATAGTTATTGATTTGCATATTTTTGTATGTTAAAATTCAAAGAATAATAAAAAACACATGTATGTCAGTTGTAAACATGGAGGAGAGAAGTTATGGAAAATAAGTATTTAATAGTTGATAAAAAAATACTTCCTAATATATTTGAGAAAGTTTTAATGGCTAAAGAGTTGTTGAGAAATGGTAAAGTAAAAGGTATTACAGAAGCTGTAAAAAAAGTGGGGATAAGTAGGAGTACATTTTATAAATATAAGGATTATGTTTTTTCTCTTTCAGATAAAGCAAATGGAAGAAAAGTAACTGTATCAATGCTTCTTAATCATGAACCGGGTAGGCTTTCAGCTATTTTAAATAAAATTGCTGAAAAGAAAGGAAATATTTTGACTATTAATCAAGATATACCTATAAATAATATAGCAAATATAAGTATAACTTTTGATATATCAAATTTAACAGTAGATTTTGATGTGCTTATGAATGAAATAAAAAAGTTAAAAGGGATTGTGAAATTAGATTTGATTGCAATGGAATAAAACTTAAAAAATTATTAAATAGATAAGAAAATAATGGTATTTTATAAGATATTATTATACAATATAAAATGACATTTTTAGCTAATTTAGTACATAAGATGAAGCTAGGAGGTAGACATGTTTAAAGTAAGAAAAAAATTTATTTGGCTGTTTGTTGTAGCTGGCATATTTTTTGTGTTGTTTTCATCGTTTAAAATGATGAAAACTAAAAAAAGTGTAGGCATATTTGTAAAAACTGCAAGAATTGAAAAGCAAGATATTAAATCAAATATTTTTACAAGTGGAAGGGTTGTTTCAAAAAAGGAGAGAGAAGTAACTCCAGATTTAACAGGAAGGATAGTGAAAATATTTGTTCATGAGGGAGATAAAGTAGCTAAGGGACAATTACTTGCTAAATTAGATTCTAAGGAACTTGAATATGACCTTAAAGATGAAGAAATTAATCTTGAAATATTGAAAGAAAAATTAGAGCAGCTTAAAAGAAAAGACAAAGTAGAATTTAGAACGAGTTATAAAAATGCTGAAATAGATTATAAAGAAGCATTAGAAGATTATGAGAATAAAAAGGAGCTTTATAAAGAAGGTGCTATAAGCGAAGATGATTTAGATACTGCTAAAAAATCTATGGAAAAGGCATATAATGATTATTTACTTGCAAAGAAAAATTATGAAAATAGTGAAGATGAATTAGAAATAAAAATTCAAGAAAAACAGATAAAAGCTTCAAAACTTAAGATAGAAAAAATTAAGTCTGATATTGAAAAGACGAAAATATTAAGTCCTATAGATGGCACTATTACAAGTATTGAGGTTTCAGAATTATCTGTAGTTGGTCCTAGTACAGTTTTATTTAATATTAAAGATATACGGGATTTAGAGGTTGTTACAAATATAAGTGAATATGACATAAGCAAAATCAAATTAGGTCAAAGTGTAAAAATAACAGGTGAGGGAATAGGCGATAAAGAATATAAAGGAGTTGTAAAATACATATCTCCTGATGCAGAGACAGTAACTAATGGGCAGAGTACAGAAACAACTATTGAGGTTAAAATTGATATAAAAGATAAAAATACGGAGTTTAGACCAAACTTTACTGCAAATGTAGAAATAAATACAGCTAGTAAAGAAAATGCTCTAGTCGTTCCATATGAAGCAATATATACTGATAAAGATGGTAAAAAGTCAATATTTACTGTTGATGGTAATAAAGCTAAAAAACATGAGATAAAGACGGGAATAGAAGGAGATATGGTGGTAGAAGTAATAGGAGATGGATTTAAAGAAGGAGATTTAGTGATATTAAATCCTACTGAAAGAATAAAGGATGGAATTGAAGTTAGTGTAAGGGGTATGTAAGAATGATAAAAATAGAAAATTTGTGGAAAATATATGGAAATGACAAAATAAAAGTTGAGGCACTTAAGGGAATTAGTTTAGAAGTAGAAAAGGGTGAATTTGTAGCTATAATGGGACCATCAGGTTCTGGAAAATCTACATTTATGAATATTTTAGGATGTCTTGACAGACCTACGAGAGGAAGTTTTATACTTGACAATGTAGAAGTTGAAAAACTTAAAGATACGGATTTGGCAGTTATAAGAAATAAAAAATTAGGATTTGTATTTCAATCTTTTAATCTTTTGCCGAGAATATCTGCTTTTAAGAATGTAGAATTGCCTATGATTTATGCAAATGTTCCTTTAAAAGAAAGAAGCAAAAGAGCAATAGCTGCATTGGAAAAGGTGGGACTGAAGGATAGAATTCATCATAAACCGAATGAATTGTCAGGAGGGCAAAGACAAAGAGTAGCTATTGCAAGAGCACTTGTTAATAATCCTTCTGTTATTTTGGCTGATGAACCGACTGGAAATTTAGACTCAAAATCAAGTGAAGAAATAATGGATATATTTAAAAGTTTGAATGATGAAGGAGTAACCATAGTACTTGTTACCCATGAGATAGAAGTGGCTAAAAAGGCTAAAAGGATAATAACTTTTAGAGATGGTGAGATAATAGAGGATACTAAAAATATGGGAACAGGTGATGAGTAAGAGGTGATTTTGTGAATATTATTGAAAGTATTAAAGTTGCTTTAAATGCGATATGGGTCAATAAGATGAGGTCTTTGCTCACGATGCTTGGAATAATTATAGGAATATCTTCAGTTATAGCAGTAGTAGCATTGGGACAAGGCAGTAAAGAAATGATAAAAAAAGAATTTGAAAATTTTGGAGTAAATAGGGCTTATTTAGGAA
Organism: Caminicella sporogenes DSM 14501; assembly: GCF_900142285.1. NCBI lineage: Bacteria > Bacillati > Bacillota > Clostridia > Peptostreptococcales > Caminicellaceae > Caminicella > Caminicella sporogenes. The sequence continues at coordinate 96,285 of NZ_FRAJ01000010.1, forward strand.
TTAATTGGGATGAAAACATTACAGGTAGAGATATATTTACTCATGAAGACATTGAAGTTTTAAAAAGAGCATTTAAAAAAGATATAGATGCATTATCACCTTTATTTGACAATAATGGAGAAGTTGCTATTGAAAGAAAAAATGAGCGTATTTATATAAAAGGAGTTAATGAGGAATATAATAAAATAGAAAAAAAGGAAATAATAGATGGAAGGTTTTTAGTTAGTTCCGATATAAAAGGAAATAGAGAAGTTGCAGTTATAAATGATGAGATGGCTTTGAAACTATTTGGTAGAAGACATGTTATAGGAGAAAAAATCCTTGTAAAGACCTCTTCGAGAAATATTTCTCTTGTAATAGTAGGAGTATACAAGGAAAAAAAATCTATGTTTGCAGGATTTGGAAGAGAAATGCCTAGAGATATATATGTGCCTATCAGTACTGTTGAAAAAATGTTTGGAGTAGGCAATAGAGTATATAGTATAGAGATAAATTTTAAAAGTGGTATAAATACTAAAGAAACTTTAGATAAGATGATAAAATTAATAGAAAGACGTCATGGCAATGCAAAGAAGAATAAATACAGAAGTTATAGTGCAGAAAGTGAACTAAAAAGTGTAAATAAAGTTACGGGAATAATGACAGCAGTTGTAGGTGCTATAGCAGCTATTTCACTATTAGTTGGTGGAATAGGAGTTATGAATATAATGCTCGTTTCTGTAACAGAGAGGACTAGAGAAATAGGAATAAGAAAAGCTATAGGAGCAAGACATAAGGACATTTTGTTTCAGTTTTTGGTAGAAGCAGTTATCATATCTGGTATAGGAGGTATTATAGGTACAGTACTGGGGATAGGACTGTCATTTGTAATAGCATCTTTTATAAAACTTAAACCTACAATATCGATAATGACTATAATGATTGCATGGATGTTTTCAGCTGGAGTTGGAATATTTTTCGGTATATACCCGGCAAATAAAGCTGCAAAACTTGATCCTATTGAAGCATTGAGATATGAATAAAAAAAGAGGTCAGGCTAAATTATTCTAGCCTGACCAAAGTTTTTTTTTGAGTTAAATATCAAAGGAAATTATATCAAAAGGTCGAATTTTTATAGATTAATTTCATTTTAAATTAAGGAGATGTGAATTTATGAAAAGAAATATAGGTATTATTTGGATTATAGTAATAATAATAATTTGCTTTATTATGTTAACTGTTTGGTATAAATATAATATTAACAAAAAAGATTTTAGTGATGAAATAGGGTTTACAGAAGATTATTTAGAAGAAGAAAAAATTTGTTTAAGATTCATAAAGAAAAAAATGTCTTCAAAAAGTGGAGGTATATATACTAATTATTTGGAAAATAAGAGAATAGAGAAAGTGGCAAGTGGACATGAGATATTATCTGAATCAGAAGGATTAATTATGTTATATTATGTAAGAACTCGAAATAAGGATGAGTTTGACAAGCATTTTGATATAGTAAAAAATAAAATGCTAGATAAAACTGGTTTAGTAAAATGGAGAATAAAAGAGGATAATTACAATTTAGCTTATAGTAATGCTACTATTGATGATTTAAGAATAATTCGTTCGCTTATATATGCTTATGATATTTGGAAAGATAAAAGATATTATAAAACTTTAAAAAAAATAAGTGAAGCACTACTTAAATATAATGTGTATAAAGGCTGTTTAAATAATTATTTTGATATTAAGTATAAATATAAGGCTAAAGAAGTTGATATATCTTATATAGATTTATATACTATGAAACTTCTTTCTGATATTAATAAGGAATGGGATAAGATTTATGATAAAAGTATAAGGGTAATAAATAGAGGATATTTATCTGATAAATTTCCATTATATAAAAAAACATATGATATAGAAAAGAATAAATATTTAAATGGAGAAGTTGTAAATTCCATAGATGCTTTATTAGTAGTGCTTCATCTTAGTGAAGTTGGATTAGTAAAAAAAGAAACTTTGGAGTGGATAAAAGACCAAATGATATACGGAGGTGGTATATATGCAGAATATGATATTAAAACCGGAAAAGCTATAAATGATGTAGAATGTACTGCTATATATGCAATAGCTGCTAGAATTGCAAAAATTGCAGGAGATGAATCTCTATATAAGTTATTAGTAGAGAAAATGTTATCTCTGCAGGTGTTAGATAAATCAAGTCCTTTGTATGGAGGATTTGGAGAAACAAGTACATTAAAGGTCTATTCTTTTGATAATTTACAAGCACTACTGGCATTTAAAGCTTTAGGAGGATTAAATGATGAAAAATAAACAAGTAGATATATTTTTTTTACTTTTAATAATAGAAATATTTGCTGTTACTACACTGCTTATAATGAATATAAAAGAAATTGATTTTATTGATTATATTTTGTATATGTTGACTTTTCTTGTGATAGTTGTATCTTTTTATTCAAATTTAATAATAGGTCTAATAACTAGTGCTTTTTTGGTATTTGGATATGGAAGCTATATTTTATATGAGGGTTTATTTCATGAAAATATCAATATTGCAAGCAGTTATTTTTGGATTATAGTATTTCCACTATCAGCATTTATATCAGGAAGATTGTCGGATTCTATAAATGATATACAAAATAAAAAAATAAAACTTGAAAAACAGATAAGCAGTTTAGTGACAGTTGATGCAATAACTGGATTTAACAATATAAAAGAATTTTATAAAGATTTAAATGAAGAAATGAGTAGAGCAAAGAGACATAAGTTTTACTTGGTCGTAATGTTAGTTGAAATTCAGTATCTAGAAGAATTAATTAGTATTTACGGAATAGATAAAATTAATAAGATATTAAAATCTATATCAATTTTAATAGAAAAAGTTACAAGAACAGAAGATAAAAAGTACAGGATAGACGAAGATTTATTTGCTATAATAATGCCTAATACAGATATATCAGGTGCAGATATAGTTAAGCAGAGATTGAAAAAAGAATTGGAGAGTATTAAGGTAGATGATGATAGTAAAACGAATACATATAAGCTGGATATTAAGATTTCGGCTTTGCAGTATAACGACCGTATATCAAATTCTTTTCATTTTAAAGAATTAGTTCAAAAGGAGCTTGAATATGATATTTAGAAATTTATTAGTATTTTTTTTGATATTAATATTATTTTTAAGTTCAGCAAACCCTTTATTATCAAATGCTGAAGATACTAAAAAGAAAGTTTTATTGGTATATGATAGGAGGAGTTTTTTTGGATTTTCAGGTGATATTGTAACTTCTTATAGAGAATTATTTGGACATTTTAATGTTGATGTCTTAGAAGAAATTGAAGAAGATTATAAAAAAGGACAAGCAGATGATTTTGATTTTATATTTGTTATAGGAATAGAAGGGGATTTTTTCAACTCTATTTTATTGGAAGATTTAAAGAAAACTAAAAAAACTGTTTGTTGGATAGGAAGAGGAATAGAAAAACTTTTAGAAAAAAATAAAAGAGTAAGTTTTACTTATGATGGAGAATCTGGTGAGTTAGTAAAGGTATTTTATAGAAAAAAATCTTTTGACATAGGCTTAATTGATAATTTTACTATTATAGATAATATTTCTTCAAATTCTAAAGTTTATTCTTGGCTGAGTGATGGAAAAAATATGTATCCATATATAATTAGGGAAAATAATTATTGGTATGTATCTAGAGCAATTAGTTATTCAGTGTTATTTTATATATTTGCAGATGTTTTATATGATTTGTTTAATGAATACAGTAAAATTGATAAAAGTAGAGTTTTCATAAGAATTGAAGATGTACATCCCTTTAGAGACACAGAAAAATTAAGAGCTATAGCAGAATATTTAAACAGTAAGAAAGTTCCTTTTATGATAGCAATGATTCCTGCTTATAAAAGTCAAAATTCGTCTTATATAACTCCTCTGTCAGAAAAACCTGAGTTTATTAAAACTATAAAGTATATGCAAAAGCTTGGAGGAAGTATAATACTTCACGGATATGCCCATCAGGCTTTTGGAGGAGAATTGACAGGAGAAGGTTTTGAGTTTTGGGATGGGATAAATGATAAACCCTTGAGTTTAGATATAGAAAATTGGATATATAAAAGAATTGGATTAGGAATACAAGAATGTGTAAAAAATGGCATATATCCTCTAGCATTTGAAGCACCTCATTATGCTGTCAGTCAAAGGGGATATAAGGTACTTAAGAAATATTTTTCAACTTACTGTGGTCATATTCAAACAAGCGATCAAGGTTTTGCTACGACAAGTTATCCTTATATTCTTTACGATACAGAGCTATTTCATAAATTTATACCTGAAAATCTTGGATATGTAGACCCTAATAATCCTTTAACTATAAATGATATTAAAAACAATTTTGAAAAAGTTTCTATAGTTAGAGGATTTACAGCAGGAGTGTTTTTTCATCCTTACCTAGATATAAAATATCTAAAGGAAATAGTTGAAATGTTGAAATCTGAAAATATAGAATTTTATGACTTAAAGAAGGAAGATAATTGGGTTAAGTGGAATAATATAAATATAATGTCGAAAAATGGAGAAATATGCGTAGATTATTCTGAAAATAGTAAAGATGACTCTATAAAGAAAGGTTTTGCTAAAGGAATAAAAATATTAATAATTTTTGTACTTTTTGTTAATGCAATATTTTTCTATATTTTGATTAAATCAAAGAAAAAAGCTAATAAGGATTTATTGGGAGATTGATATTATGGGTCTGAATGTAATAGATTATCTTTTTTTGTATTCTCTATTATCTACATGGCTTCTTTTACTTATGAATATATTTCTGACTTTTAGTGGGTATAGGTTTTATATGACTTTTTTAAATAAAAAAATAGATATACTTAAGGAGATGAAAGAGTTTCCAAGTGTATCAATATTAATACCAGCTCATAATGAAGAAAAAGTTATTGATAAAACGATAAGAGCCATGTTATCTCTTAATTATCCAGAAGATAAATTAGAAGTTATAGTTATAAATGATAATTCTAGTGATAATACGGGGAAGATTTTAGAGGAGCTTAAAAAATCTTATAGTAATAGAAATTTGAAAATTATTACTACTGATAAAATAACTGGAGGAAAGGGAAAATCAAATGCATTAAACATAGGTTATAAAAATTCTAAAGGGGATTATATTGTAGTTTATGATGCTGATAATACGCCAGAAAAGCTAGCTTTAAGATATTTAGTATATTCTATAACTAATTCAAAGGAACTTGGTGCAGTAATAGGAAAATTTAGAACTAGGAATAAAAATAAGAACTTTTTAACAAGGTTTATAAACATTGAAACTTTAAGTTTTCAGTGGATGGCACAGGCTGGGAGATGGAAATTGTTTAGACTGTGTACTATTCCAGGAACGAATTTTATCATTAGAAGGAGTATACTTGAAAAATTAGGAGGATGGGATATAAATGCTATAGCAGAAGATACTGAAATAAGTTTTAGAATATATAAAATGGGATATAGAATAGGGTTTATGCCACTAGCTGTAACATGGGAGCAGGAACCTGAAAAACTTAAAGTATGGTTTAAACAGCGAACAAGGTGGGCAAAGGGGAATATATATGTTCTTGTAAAGTATTTAAGGAATATTTATAAAGAAAAAACTAAGAGCGTTTTATTTGATTTATATTACTTTTTTTCAGTATATTTTTTATTTCTTTCATCAGTGATATTGTCTGATATAATTTTTATTTTAGGATTGTTTACTAATATAAAGATAAGTTTGTCGGGTAGTTTTTTTATAATTTGGATTCTTGCTTATGTGTTATTTATTCTTGAAGTTAGTATAACACTAACTATGGAAAAGGGCGAAAGTAATTTTAAAAATATTTTATTGGTTGCTCTTATGTATTTTTCGTACTGTCAACTTTGGATGATAGTAGCTGTAAAGGGAGTAGTATTATATTTTAAAGATGTGTTGTTAGGAAGAGAAGCTCAGTGGTATAAGACAGAAAGATTTTAAGTGAGGTGAAGAAATGAAAAAAATTATTTTGTTTATTTGTGTTATGCTTTTTTTTAATTTATTAACGTCTAGTTTGTTTTATTCTTATGCAGATACAAATGAAAAATATGTAATTCAAGTTGGAGTATTTGAAAAAAAATTTAATGCTGATAAGGTATATGGACTTTTAAAAGAGAATAATTTTCCTGTATATATGCGAAAAAGAGATAAATTCTGGATTTATGTAGGTCAGTATGATTATAAAATGGAGGCAGAGAAAGTTCTTGCTGCGATTAAACAAATAGGGATTAATGGATATGTAAAAAAGATATACAGCAAAGTAAATTCTACTATTAATGTAAATAATGCTTTTTCAAAATCAGTTAAAACAAATATAAATGATGTTCGAATAAAATCTAAGAATTATCATCTAAATAAAGATATAAAAATAGATGGTGTTTTTGGCAATTATACTTTTTTTATAAAAGTCGATAAACATTGGCAAATAAAAAATAATGCTTATTTTGAGTTGATTTTTAGTCAAAGCCAAATAAAAAAATATAAAAATTCTACTTTAACAGTAGAGATTAATGATTTTCCTTTATATAGTGTACTTTTATATGATAAAGGTGTTAACAGAGAGAGAATAAAAGTACCTATTCCATTAGATAAAATTAATGAAGGTTATAATGAAATAAAAATAAAATGTTATCACAGAATTACAGATGAACCTTGTGCTGATATTATAAACCCTGCAAATTGGATAGTATTTCATAAAGATTCGTATGTTCATATAGAATTTATCGAAAAACAAGATAAATTAAGCTTAATTGATTACCCGTATCCTTATTTGAAGGAAAACAGCAATACACCAATAAATAATGTAATAATTATTCCAGACAATTATCATAATTATGAACTTAATGCGGCTGTAATTTTAGCAGCTAATTTTGGACAAAGATTTCCTTATAATAAGTTTGATACAAATGTTTTAAAATTTAGCGAAGCTGTTGATAAGGGAAAGAGTAATATTATATACATTGGAAGTAGAGATAATACTCCAAAAGAAATATTGTCATTAATATCAAAAACGGAAATTAATTCTATTTCAGATAAAGCATTAATTAAAGAAGTTATTTCACCGTACAATAGTAAGTATAAGATTTTATTGATTTTATCAGATAATAAAATAAGTATGTTAAAGGCTGTAAAAGTGCTGTCAGATGATAAGATGGTTTTACAAATGGACAAGCCATATCAATTTATATCTAATACGATTAATATAAATGAAAAAAATATTTCAGAATCTGAATATATTTCACTAGAAGATTTGGGTTATTCAAATATAAAACTACAGGGAATATTTTATCAAAAAGTAAATTTTGGGGTTAATATACCAAAAGATTGGATTATAAAAGAAGGAGCTCTTTTACACATTGATATGAGGTATTCTGAAGTTTTAGATTTTGATAGGTCTTTGGTAACAGTATACTTAAATGGTATACCTATTGGCAGCAAAAAATTATGTTATGAAAATGCTAATAATGATGTTTTAGAAATAAAAATACCAGATGAAGTTAAGGATAGTAATTATTATAACTTAGAAGTAGTTTTTTACTTTGAATTAGATAGTCAGGAGTGTAATTACAGGAGAGATAGTAATTCTTGGGCATATATTTCAAAACAGTCTTATTTATATTTGCCTCACGATAGGATAAAAAATAGTTTTTTTGAAAATTATGAAAGTCCTTTTATAAAAAATAAGAAGTTTAATGATTTAGTTATTGTAGTGCCAGAAAATTTATCTTCTTATGAAATGAAGGTAATTGCAAGTATAGTAAGTGCATTAGGACGTAATGTAAACAGTTTAGAAAATATAGAGATTAAAACTTCAAGTGAATCTAAAGACAAATTTAAAGGTAAAAATTTAATTGTTATTGGTACTCCACATGGAAATAATTTAATTAAACAGATTAATAATCAATTATATATTAAGTTTGATAAAGATTTTAGTAGATTTCTATCTAATGATAAATTAACATTGTTAGAAGATTATAATAAAGATTTAGCATCTTTGCAGTTAATTAAATCGCCATTTGATGAAAACAGGACGGCACTTATAATTACAGCAACTAAAAAAGAAGGTTTAAATTGGGCTAAAAATTTTTTAACGGATTTTGAATTTGTAACTAGATTAAAAGGAAATGCAGTAATTATAGACAAATATGGTAATGTTCAGTTCCAGTATTATGGAATACTTGAAGAAGAAAAACAGAATAAACATCATAAAGAGAACGTCAGTAAAAATGAAAAACAAAATATTAAAAGATTAATATTAAGTAGACAGATTAGAAATTATATCTTTTTTGTCATATCTATTCTATTATTTATAATCATAAGCTCTGTGCTGATAATGAGGAAGAAAAGATAATAAAATTTTTAGTTATAAATAAAGTTTATAATTAAATTAAAATTATAGATATTCTTTATAGATAAGGATTAATAAGTAAAATTTTGTTATAATTACGTAGGATGGCTTATATTAACATAGGGAGGAAAAAAAGTATGAAAAGGTATTTAGCTTTAATTTTGACAGTTGTTTTAGCATGTGCATTATTTTTGTCAGGATGTTCTAAGAAAGATAAAGATATGGCAAATACAGAAGAAAAAGATAAAATTAAAATTGGCATTGCATTATCATTTAAAGGTTCTTCAACATTAGCTCCAGTTATTACTAAACTTACAAAGGATTTTGCTGAAAAATATCAAACGTGGGATAAAATAGATGCAAGTTTGCCAAACAAAAAAATTGAAATATTTGTTTCAGGAGGCGGTTCTGGAGCAGGAGTAAAATCTATTATAGATGGCTTAAGTAATTTCGGTATGGTTTCTAGACCTGTTAGTGATAAGGAAAAGGCTAAGATAAAGGGTTATAAGGAATATAAATTAGGTACAGATGCGTTAACTATTGCAGTTAATCCTGGAAATGAAATTTATAAGGTAAAAGATAGTATAAGCAGTGAGGAACTAAGAAAGATATTTTCAGGTGAATATAAATATTGGGATGAATTGGACAGTAGATTACCTCATGAAGAAATAGTTTTAGTAACTAGAGATATTGGAGGAGGAGCTCATAAAGTATTTCAAAAAAAGGTTATGGGTGATGTAAAGGTTAGTGAAAATGTTATTCAAGCACCATCAATGGGGGCTTTAGTTGCTAAAATTATTGAAAATAAAAATGCTATTGGTTATGCGTCATTTGGTGTTGTTAATCAAAATAAAGGCAAAATAATACCATTAAAAGTTGATGGAGTTGAACCTACTAAGGAAAATATTATTAGTGGAAAATATAAAATATCACGTCCATTACTAATTATAACTGATGGAGAAATTGATGAGCTTGAAAAGATATTGATTGATTATATAACTTCAGATGAAGGTATGAAAGTTGTAGAAAAAATGGGATTTGTTCCAGCGAGATAATTATTAAGCCAGAGGTTAAAACCTCTGGTTTTTAATGTATCGTCAAATTTGGAAGAAATAAAGATGCTTCGTTTTTGTTTAATGACCTAAATTGGAACTAAAAAGTATCGAAGGTGTGTTTATTCTTGGAAGGTGAAAATATGAACATAAGAATATATAGAAAAATAGAGATAATATTTGCTTTCTTTATGAAAATTTTTACTAGTTTTTCTGTATTATTATTAGCGTTTATCATTTTTTTTATTGTAAAAGAAAGTTTTGAGTTATTTCAGAGTATTTCTATTTGTAAATTTATTTTTAGTGATACTTGGAGACCTACTTCAGAGCCTTTTGAAGTTGGAATATTACCTATGATTTTAGGTTCATTATACGTTTCTATGTTATCTATGGTCATATCATTACCAATAAGTGTAGGTATATCAATTTTTTTAAATATAATTCTTACTAAAAGTATGAGGAAATTAATGAGAGTTATAGTAGATTTAATGGCTGGCATTCCATCTGTTGTATATGGTTTTTGGGGTTTATTGGTGATTGTCAAATTTTTTGAGGATAAATTGTCTTTTTGTACAGGAGAATCAGTTCTAGCAGCAGGATTACTTTTATCTATAATGATTATTCCATATATAGTTGCAGCATGTGATGAATCTGTAAAAAAAATACTCGATAATTATAAAAATACTTCTATGGCATTAGGTGTTTCAAAATGGCATATGGTTAGGTATTTGATTTTACCTAGCTGTTTGAGAGCAGTTTTTTTAGCTTCTATTCTCGGATTTGGTAGAGCTTTAGGAGAAACTATGGCAGTCATGATGGTAATAGGAAATAGTCCCATATATCCAAAGTTATTGGGAAGGGCTCAGACTATACCGGGATTAATAGCACTTGAAATGGGTGGAGCTGAAGTAGGAAGTATTCATTATCATGGATTATTTGCTTCAGGATTTATATTGATGTTTATCTTATTTATAATAAATGCTGCGTTTTATTATATTAGAAAAAATTATATTGATGACAGATATTAAAAAGATTGAAGGAAGGTTGATATGAGTAGTAAAAAGCATTTGCTTATAAAAATTTGGACTGTGATGAGTGGATTATTATTTTTAACAGTTGTTATATATATATTCGGATTTATAATTATAAAAGGCATTAATTCAATTAGTTATAGATTTATAATTGAAAAGCCAGATGGTTTTCCACTCGGGACAGAAGGAGGTATTTTTCCAGCTATAGTTGGTAGTATTTGTTTTACTTTAGTTGCAGTTATATTTGCATTGATTACGGCTTTTGCAACTTCAGTGTATATAGTATTTTATGAAAAAAATGAAAAAGTAAAGAGTTTTATTAGATTTATAATAGGAACGATAGCAGGGATTCCATCAATAGTGTTGGGATTATTTGGATATAGTTTTTTAATAGTGTATTTAAATTTAGAGATTTCTATATTAACCGGAGGGATAGTTTTAGGGATAATGATATTTCCATTCATAGAGGTCAGATTTGAAAAAAGTTTTTTAGAAGTTAATAGGGGATTGATAGAAGCTTCTTATTCAATGGGAGTAAATAAGTTTTATACAATCTTTAATATGGTATTACCTATTTGTTATAGAGATATGCTTTCTGCAATTTCTATGGCAGGCAATCTGGCTATGGGAGCTACAGCACCAATCCTCTTTACAGGTGCGGTTATATATGCTCCTGTACCTAAAAGTTTATTTTCACCTGCTATGGCACTGCCAATGCATTTGTATATATTGATAAGCGAAGGCATATCTTTGAAAAATGCATATGGAACTGCATTAGTTTTACTTATGATTCTTCTGATAATGAACGGATTGCCTGTTATTTTTACTATGTGGAAGGGAGAAGATTGATATTGAGTTATATATTGGAGGTAAAAGACTTAAAAGTGAGTTTTAAAGATAAAAAGGTATTAAGAAATATTAACGTTAAATTTAAAAGAAATAAGATTACGGCAATTATAGGACCGTCAGGATGTGGAAAGTCGACTTTTTTAAAGACATTAAACTGTTTGATTTTAGAAGATAGTGAAGCGTCGGTATATGGAGATATTATTTTTAATTCAGAGAGTATACTAAGTATGGAAAGAGAAATTGTACGTCAAAAAATTGGCATGGTATTTCAAAATCCAACCCCTTTTCCTTTATCTATATATAAAAATATGGAATATGCACTTAAATTTTATGGAGTTAGTAGGAAAAAACGGCATGAAATTATTAATGAAAAATTAAAACTTACAGGACTGTATGATGAAATAAAAGATTCATTAAATAAAAGTGCATTAAAGCTTTCTGGAGGGCAACAGCAGAGATTATGTATAGCAAGAGCTTTAACAGTCGAACCAGAAATTTTATTGTTAGATGAGCCTTGTTCTGCATTAGATGTAAAAAACACTTTAAATATTGAAAAGTTGCTGACTGATATAAAACAAAAATATACGATTATTATAGTAACACATAATCTTCCGCAAGCTAGAAGGATTGCAGATGAAACATTATTTATGCTCGATGGAGAGGTTATTGAATTTGATGATACAGAAAAAATATTTAAAAATCCTTCTGACCAGAGAACAAAAGAGTATATATTTGGATTATTTGGTTAGATGTAGTGAGTATTTTATGAAAAATAAAAAGAAGATGATGTCATAATTTATTTTAAAAATCGTAAATAAGTATAGAATAATAGTATACATTTCCATTGACATTTAAGAGAAAATGGAATAATATATAATTCGCATTAATAAATAGAATTTTCAAAATATAATATATAATGACGGTGATGAATATGGAAAAATATACCATAAAGAAGATTTTAAGTAATAATGTAGTATTGGTTGAGAGAAATAAGCAAAATTTAATATTGGTTGGAAAGGGCATCGGTTTTGGGAAGAAAAAGGGTTATGTTATAGGAAATTCTGAAATTATAGAGGAGAAGTTCATATCTTTAAAAGGTTTAAATGAAGATGAATATGAAAACTTTTTAGAAACAGTAGACCCTAAAATTATAGAAATATCTAAAAATATTATTGAAATGGTAGAGGAAGAATTAGGAGAAGAGTTAAATCCAAATATTTATTTAGGATTTATCGACCATATAAATTTTGCAATAAAGAGATTAGAAGAAGGCATTGAAATTGTAAATCCTTTTCTTTTTGAAACGAAGATTTTATATCCTGTAGAATATAGATTAGCTGAAAAGGCAGTAGAAATTTTAAAGAAAGACCTCAATATAGATATACCTAAAGCTGAAGTTGGCTTTTTAACGCTTCATATTTATGGTGGTAGAGCTAATAGGAGTAAAAAGGAAGCATTGGAAAATTCTATACTCATTAATAAGGTTTTAGAGGTTGTTGAAAAGAAAATAAAAATGAAAATAGATAAAGAATCTTTTATATGTAGAAGATTTATTATGCATCTTATAGGTGTTATAGATAGGGTTTTAAATGATAAATGTCATAGAAATAATTTAGTTCCAAAAATTAAAGATGAACTTAGGTATGAATTTTCAATAGCATATGATATATCTAAAATTATGGAAAAAATATTAAAAAAGCCTGTACCTGAAAGTGAAATTGGATATATAGCACTTCATTTGCATAAAATCAATAATTTAAGAGAAGAAATTATTGAGAATTGAGAATTGAAAATTGAGAATGGAGAATTGAAAATTGATAATTGAGAAATTATAGAGATTTGGTTTTAAAATTTGTAGTTTGGAATTTTATGTGAATGTTTGTAATGTTGGAGAAAACAAAAAAATAAAAAAACATGTTGAATGAGAAAACGTTTTGTGCTATAATTTTTTTAGCAACTGGCGGCTTTTGCAAAGCAATAAGTTCAATATTTGACAATTAAATATTTATAGTTTTTACGTGTTACTGATTCGATCAGGCATGAGTAAAAGGTTTTAATTAGTGAAATAATAAATTTATTATTTCACTCCTTTGCTCATGCCTTTTTAATTTTCAAAAAATTTTCAAAGTAACAATTAAAGCAACATTACAAAGTAAAAAGAAAGGGAAAGGTGAGGTGTAAATGTCTAAAAAAGCGTTTGGAGTATTACAACAAATTGGTAAATCATTAATGCTTCCTGTTGCTTTGCTACCTGCTGCCGGAATATTATTAGCTTTTGGTAATACATTTCAAAATCCAGTTTTTCTAGCAAAAGTACCTGCTTTTAATGCAAGCTGGATTCAATTAGTAGCAAAAGTTATGGAACAGTCTGGCGGTATAGTATTTTCTAATCTACCACTTTTATTTGCAGTTGGTGTAGCTGTTGGACTAGCTGGTGGAGAAGGAGTTGCAGGTATAGCTGCAGTAATTGGATATTTAGTTATGAATGTTACAATGGGTATTTTAACTCAAGCATTAAAACCAGAAATAACAGAAAATATTCGTGCATTTACAGAAGTTTTAGGAATTCCTACTTTGCAAACAGGTGTATTTGGCGGTATTATAGTTGGTATTTTGGCTGCTAACATGTATAACAAGTATTATAGCATTGAATTACCTCCATATCTAGGATTTTTTGCAGGAAAGAGATTCGTTCCAATTGTTACAGCATTTTCTTCATTATTTTTAGGTATTGCAATGGTATTTATATGGCCTACAATTCAAGGACTTTTAAATGCATTTTCTCATAGTATGATTGATACAAATAAAACATTAGCTGCATTTGTATTTGGTGTAGTTGAAAGGTCATTGATACCATTTGGATTACATCATATTTTCTATGCACCATTCTGGTTTGAATTTGGAGAATATATGGATAAAGCAGGACATCTTGTACGTGGTGACCAAGCTATATTCTTTGCACAGCTTAAAGACAATGTACCTTTAACAGCTGGTACATTTATGACAGGTAAGTTTCCATTCATGATGTTTGGTTTACCTGCAGCAGCTCTTGCTATGTATCATGAAGCTCGTGAAGAACATAAAAAATATGTTGCAGGTATCATGGCATCAGCAGCACTTACATCATTTTTAACAGGTATTACTGAACCAATTGAATTTACTTTCTTATTTGTAGCACCGGCTTTATTTGCAGTTCATGCGATTTTTGCAGGTTTATCATTTATGACAATGCACATTTTAAATGTTAAAATTGGTATGACATTTTCAGGTGGAGTTATAGACTTTTTACTATTTGGTGTACTTCCTAATCGTACAGCTTGGTGGTTAGTTATATTAGTTGGATTAGTATTTTCAGTAATATACTATTTTGGATTTAGATGGGCAATACGTACATTTGATATAAAAACTCCTGGACGTGAAAAAGACCCAGATGTAGATATTGACAATAAAGTATTGGAAACAGGAGATTTAGCAGTAAATGTATTACAGGCACTTGGCGGAAAAGAAAATATTAAGACATTAGATGCTTGTATAACTCGTTTGCGTGTAAGTGTTCACGATATAGGTAAAGTAAACAAAGAAAGATTAAAAAGCCTTGGTGCTGCTGGAGTTTTAGAAGTTGGTAATAATATACAAGCTATATTTGGACCAAAATCAGATCAGTTAAAAACTCAAATTAAAAATGTAATGGCAGGTAAAATTACAAGTAAAACAAATCAAAGTAGTGACAATAATAAAAAAAGTGCTAAAATAGTTAAAGGTGAAGATTTATTTGTTTCTCCATTAACTGGAAAAGTATTAGAATTAAAAGATGTACCTGATGAAGTATTTTCAAATAAAATGATGGGTGATGGATTTGCAATAGAGCCAGAAGATGGAGAAGTTGTATCTCCAGTGAATGGTAAAATAACAACATTATTCCCAACTAAACATGCAATAGGAATTTTAGCAGATAATGGACGTGAAATATTAATTCACTTTGGAATAGATACAGTAAATCTTAAAGGTGAAGGATTTGAAGCACTTGTTAAGCAGGGAGATACAGTAAAAGCAGGACAGCCTATTCTTCGTGTAAATCTTAAGAAGGTAAAAGAAAAAGCACCTTCAGTAATAACTCCAGTAATCTTTACAAATCTTTCTGAAGGCGAAAAAGTAGTATTTGAGGCAGGTAAAAAAATAAAAGCTGGAGAAAAAAACATAGTTAGTATAAAATAGATAATTGAGATTATTATGCGGCAACTAATTGTAGATATGTATCAAAAAGTTTAATATACTTATCTTATAATTAGTTGCTGCTTTCTATTGTTAATTTAACTGTAATTGAAAAAGACTTATAAAAATGGCTATCAACTGGGCTTGAGGCTAATAGCTTAAACCCCCTAAAAAATTTACAGCAAGATTTAATTGCTATTAAATTTGTTAATAATTACAAGCTATTGGCTAAAAGCCCGATATTCAAGTATAATTATAGATTAAAATATTATTTAGGAGGAGATATAAAATGGAAAGAACAGTAAAAATATTAAATGAATCAGGGTTACATGCTAGACCAGCAGCATTACTTGTAAAAACAGCATCACAGTTTAAATCTGATATTAAGATTGAATTTAACGGTAATACTTTAAATGCAAAATCTATAATGAATGTAATGAGTATGGGACTTAGAAAAGATGATGAAATAAAACTAATCATAGATGGACCAGATGCTGAAGAAGCAATGAAAGCTTTAGTAGAGCTTATAGAATCTAAATTTAATGAAGCTTAGAAGGGAGTATTTATATGAAAATCGGAACAGGAGCTTCACCAGGCATAGCATTTGGAAAAGCTTTAGTAATAAAAAATGAAGAACTAGTTATTGAAAAAAAGAGTATTGAAAATATAGAAGATGAAAAGAAGAGATTTGAAAGAGCTGTACAGGAATCTAAAGCTCAACTTTTGAATATAAAGGAAAAAGCATCCAAGGAACTCGATGAAGGAAAATCAGCTATATTTGATGCACATATTATGGTTTTGGAGGACCCTGAATTAATTTCAAGTACTTTAAGCAAAGTAGAAAGTGAAGGTATAAATGCAGAGTATGCATTTAAAGAAGTGATTGAGCAGTTTATAGCTATATTTGAAGCTATGGACAATGAGTATATGAGAGAAAGAGTTTCAGATTTAAAAGATGTATCAGGCAGAGTATTTAGAAATTTAATGGGAAAAAAAGTAATAGATTTATCAGTTTTAGATGAAGAAGTTATATTAGTAGCTGAAGATTTAACACCTTCAGAAACTGTAACTATGGATAAGCAAAAAGTATTAGGATTTCTTACAAATATAGGAGGAAGAACTTCACATACAGCTATAATGGCTAGAACGTTAGAAATTCCAGCTGTTGTTGGATTAAAAGATATTACAGAAGTTTTAAAAGAAGGCGATATAGTAGCATTTAATGGAGAAACTGGAGAAGTTGTAATTAATCCTAGTGAAGAAGAGATAAATCATTATAAAGAATTAAAAGATAAATATGATAGAGAGAAAAAGGAATTGGAAAATTTAAAGGGACAGGAAAGTATAACATTAGATGGAAGAAAAGTAGAGCTTGCAGGAAATATTGGAACTCCTAATGATATAGAAGGACTTCTTAAAAATGATGCTGAAGGTGTAGGTCTATATAGAACAGAGTTTATTTACATGGATAGAGATTCACTTCCAACGGAAGATGAACAGTTTGAAGCATATAAAAAAGTTTTAGAAGCTATGAGTCCAAAACCAGTAGTTATAAGAACGCTTGACATTGGTGGAGACAAAGAAGTTTCTTATTTAAATATAGATAAGGAAATGAATCCGTTTTTAGGATATAGAGCTATAAGACTTTGTTTAGAGCAAAGAGATATTTTTGAAACTCAATTAAGAGCATTGTTAAGAGCAAGTATATATGGTAATCTAAAAATAATGTTTCCAATGATTTCTAGTCTTGAGGAGCTTTTAGAAGCTAAAAAAGTACTAGAAAAAGTTAAAAAAGATTTAGATAATGAAGGAATAAAATATGCTTCAAATATAGAAGTTGGAATGATGATAGAAGTTCCATCTGCTGCTATAATTAGTGATATATTAGCAAAGCATGTAGATTTCTTCAGTATAGGGACAAATGATTTAATACAGTATACTACTGCTGTGGATAGAATGAATCAGAAAATACGTCATCTATATAATCCATTTAACCCAGCTGTTATAAGATTAATTAAGATGGTAATAGATAATGGACATAAAGAAGGTATTTGGGTTGGAATGTGTGGAGAGATGGCAGGAGATAAGAAGATGATACCTATTCTTTTAGGACTAGGATTAGATGAATTTAGTATGAGTCCTATATCTATACTTCCTGCTAGAAAACTTATAAAATCTCTAAGCAGTGAAGAAATGAAGAAATTTGCAGATAAAATACTTAGTATGAGTACAGCTGAAGAAATAGAAAAATATATTGAAAATTATTTCAAATAAATTTATATTAAATTTAGTATTTGGGTTTAAAAGCTAATGACCATATAGGTTATTAGCTTTATGCCCATTTTAATGCTATTATAAAATAAACAGTATTTTTATAAAAATAATAGCCATTGGAGGAACCTGTTATGAAGAATATTTCTTTAGATTATTCAAATTCATTTTTAAAGGAACATGAAATTGAATACATGAAAAAATTTGTAACTGAGGCACATAAAATGCTTCATGAAAAAACTGGTGCAGGTAATGATTTTTTAGGTTGGGTTGATTTGCCGATTAATTATGATAAAGAAGAATTTGAAAGAATAAAAAAAGCTGCTGAAAAAATAAGAGAAAATTCAGATGTATTAATTGTAATAGGTATAGGTGGTTCTTACTTAGGAGCAAGAGCAGCACTAAGTGCACTGACACATTCTTTTTACAACGTGGCTTCAAGAGATAAGAGAAAAGGTCCAGAAATTTATTTTGTAGGAAACAATATAAGCGGTACATATTTAAAACATTTAATGGATGTTGTAGAAGGAAAAGATTTGAGCATCAACGTTATTTCTAAATCTGGAACAACTACTGAACCTGCCATAGCTTTTAGAATATTTAAAAAGTATATGGAAGAAAAATATGGTAAAGAAGGAGCAAGAGAAAGGATATTTGCAACTACAGATAAAGAAAAAGGTGCATTGAAAAAGCTTGCAAATAAAGAAGGATATGAAACATTTATCATTCCTGATGATGTTGGAGGAAGATTTTCAATTTTTACACCTGTTGGATTGCTTCCAATAGCAGTAGCAGGACTTGATATTGAAAAGATGATGGAAGGTGCTAAAAAAGCAAGAGAAGAATACATGGAAGAAGATTTAGATAAAAATCCATGTTATCAATATGCTGCTATTAGAAATATACTTTACAACAAGGGAAAAATTATAGAGATATTAGTTAATTATGAACCTTCTCTTCACTACATATCAGAGTGGTGGAAGCAATTATATGGTGAAAGTGAAGGCAAAGATGGAAAAGGCATATATCCTGCATCAGTAGATTTTTCAACTGACCTTCATTCAATGGGACAGTATATTCAAGATGGAAAGAGAAATATTTTTGAAACTGTATTAAATATAGAAACTCCAAGAGAAGATGTAGAAATTATAGAAGATGAAGATAATCTAGACAACTTAAATTATTTAAGTGGTAAAACTATGGATTTTGTAAATAAGATGGCATTTAAAGGTACATTACTTGCTCATGTAGATGGTGGAGTACCAAATATTGTAATAAACATACCTGAAATGAATGAATATTATTTTGGCAAATTAATTTATTTCTTTGAAAAAGCATGTGGAATAAGCGGATATTTATTGGGAGTAAATCCATTTAATCAGCCGGGAGTTGAGGCATACAAAAAAAATATGTTTGCACTACTTGGAAAACCGGGATTTGAAGAATTAAGAAAAAAATTAAGCGAAAGATTATAAAAATTTAGTTAAAAAAATAATCTGTGATAAATAAACACTTAACGGCTAATTAGTAGTAATTAATAAGTAATAATGAATATGTAAATGGGTAAATTTTAAGAAGTTATTAAGATTTACCTAGTTAATTATAATTTTTCAGTTGAAGAGAATTATGGATTAATAGAATAATTAATTTAAAAAAGTAAATACTTTGTAATAAAAAATATTGATAGAAAAGGATGGGATTTAGATGTTAGTAACAGGAAAGGCAATACTTAAACATGCTCATGAAAACGGATATGCAGTAGGAGCATTTAATGTAAATACAATGGAACAAGTTCAAGCTATTATTGAAGCTGCTGAAGAAACAAAATCTCCTGTAATAATTCAAGCAAGTCAAGGTGGACTTAAATATGCAGGAGTAGAGTATATAGCTGCAATGGTTAAAACTGCAGCTGAGAAGGCATCAGTACCTGTTGCACTTCATTTAGACCATGGTACAGATTTTAAACAAATAATGTTGTGTTTAAGAAATGGATTTACTTCTGTTATGATAGATGGTTCACATTATGAATTAGAAGAAAACATTAAAAAAACTAAACAAATAGTAGAGATGGCTCATGCAGTAGGTGTATCTGTTGAAGCAGAACTTGGAAAAATTGGAGGAACAGAAGATGATATATCAGTAGATGAAAAAGATGCAACTTTTACTGACCCAGATGAAGCAGAAAGATTTGTAAAGGAAACAGAGGTAGATTATTTAGCAATAGCAGTAGGAACAGCTCATGGACCATATAAGGGAGAACCAAAAATAGATTTTGACAGAATAAAAACTATAAAAGAAAGACTTGATATGCCTCTTGTACTACATGGTTCTTCAGGAGTTCCAGAAGAAAGCATTAAAAAAGCTGTTAGCCTAGGTATAAATAAGATAAATATAGATACTGATATTAGAATGGCATTCCATAGAGCAGTTAAAAAGTTTATATCTGAAAATCCTGATGTGTATGATCCAAGAAAAATATTAGGACCAGCTAAAGAAGAGATGAAAAAAGTTATAAAAGAAAAGATGATAATGTTCGGTTCAGCAGAAAAAGCATGGTAGAGATATAAAGGAGGAAGTAAGGTTTGAAAACAATAGGAGTTTTAACAAGTGGTGGAGATGCACCGGGAATGAATGCTGCCATAAGGGCAGTAGTGAGAACAGCAATTTATAATGGAATAAAAGTAATGGGAATACAGCAGGGATATAATGGGCTAATTAATGGAAATATAAAGGAAATGGATTTATCTTCAGTAGGAGATATTATACACAGGGGAGGAACAATCCTAAGAACAGCAAGATGTGAAGAATTTAAAACAGAAGAAGGAAGACAAAAAGCGCTTACAGTACTAAAAGTATTTGGAATAGAAGGACTTGTAGTAATAGGAGGAGATGGCTCATTTCAGGGAGCACAAAAACTAAGCCATGCAGGAATAAAGACGATAGGAATACCCGGAACAATAGACAATGATTTAGCATATACAGACTATACAATAGGATTTGATACAGCACTAAATACAGTACTGGATTCAGTAAGTAAAATAAGAGATACATCTGCATCACATGGAAGAGCAAACATAATAGAAGTAATGGGAAGACACTGCGGAGATATAGCACTTTACTCAGGACTTGCAGGAGGAGCAGAAAGTATAATAGTACCGGAAGAAGATTTTGACATAGACAGTATATGTAAGAAATTAATACAAGGAAAAAATAGAGGAAAACTTCACAGTATAATAATGCTGGCAGAAGGGATAGGAAATGCATTTGAGCTTGGAAAAGAAATAGAAGAAAAGACAGGAATAGAAACGAGAGTAACAATACTTGGACACGTACAAAGAGGAGGAAGTCCTACAGCATTTGACAGAATACTTGCAAG
>NZ_FRAJ01000011.1 GCF_900142285.1 Caminicella sporogenes DSM 14501
TTAATAATGGCTATTTTCGTCCCATTATCAGCGCCGCTTGCTTTAAAATATCATTCTCCATTTTTAATCTTTGATTTTCTTTTCTGAGTCTTATTAGCTCATTTTCTTCTTGGCTTCTATTGTCTTTTGCTTTAAATGAGCCTGATGTTGTATCTAGTAAAAAAATTAATAGATGATAAAGAAAAAAGATTATTTCTAACAAAATATCCATGGAATAAATAGGTAATAAAATTTAAGCCTTTGATGACCTAACGCTTATAATTTAATTATTCAACAAGTTATATAATTATGAAATTATATCGTTTTATCTATTTTTTTGAAATTTCAAAGGAAATAAATGATAAAAATAGAATATATAAACATAAAAATATAAAATTGTAGGAGGATGGCAGTGAGATTAAGTATAGAATTTTCATTTAAAAATAAATTAGTATTACCAATACACTACAATCATATTTTACAAGGATTTATCTATAAAAATATTTCTGATAATGCATTTAGACGTTTTTTGCATGATGAAGGTTATAAATATGAAAAAAGGAGTTTTAAGTTATTTACTTTTTCAAGGGTATTTGGACCATTTAAAATGGACAAGCAGTCTAATACAATAATATTTTCATCTCCTATTAAGTTAGTGGTTTCATCAATACTAGATGATTTTATTAATGATTTTGCTAGTACATTGATAAAAAAAGACAATCTCGTTTTAGGAAAAACTCAAATAAGATTAGAAAAAATAGAAGTATTTTCTAATCGTGAAATAGAAGAAGAGGTTGTTATAAAAATGCTGTCTCCAGCAGTTACATACAGTACAGTTGATATTCATGGCAAGAAAAAAACGATTTATTACAAGCCCGGAGATGGAGTTTTTTCTGAATTAGCATATAAAAATTTGCAGAAAAAATATAAATCTTTTTATAGAAAAGATATGCCAGAATGTGAATTTTCAGTAAATCCAATT
Source organism: Caminicella sporogenes DSM 14501 (assembly GCF_900142285.1). Classification (NCBI taxonomy): domain Bacteria; kingdom Bacillati; phylum Bacillota; class Clostridia; order Peptostreptococcales; family Caminicellaceae; genus Caminicella; species Caminicella sporogenes. The sequence continues at coordinate 962 of NZ_FRAJ01000011.1, forward strand.
AATGATGAGAAAATAAAATTAATTTTAGCTAATTATAGAGGATTTATCATTAAAGGCTGGATAGGTGAATTTATAATGAAAGGTTCTAAAGAACTAATTAAATTAGCTTATGATACGGGATTAGGAAGTAAAAACGCTCAAGGATTTGGGTGTTTTGAGATAGTAGATGTAAGGAGGTGAACTGATGGAATTAAATGCTGTATCTGAACTTGGGAAGAAAAGATTAGAGGATATTATGAAGAAAAAAGTAGGAGATGTATTAGAGTTATTTGTCGAAAATCCAAATGATAACGGTACATACAATACTGTATTAGAAATAACTTTAAATAAAGATTTTGACTATATAGGAATAAATATAGCTGAGTTTAGAAAAGATTTTATTTTAAAATATCTATATAAAAAAGGTGCGACTAATGGAGCTGATTATACACCGACTGCTAGATTAACAACACCTGAAAAAACATTTAATAAGAAAATATTAAAATGTCTAGAAGATACAATTAAAGAATATAAAGGACACAGTGAAAAAGATATGATAAAAAAATTATTAGACACCTTAAAAGATAATCAAGAAAAAATAATAAATGATATTAAAGGCAGTATAAATTCAAAAAACAAATATATTTTGACAGTTAAGTATGATGAAAAATATATTGGCGAATTTGAAATATTTAAAGAAAAAGTTAAAAACCAAGCCATAAAAAGTTATTATCTAATAGATAAAAAAGAATCAAAAGGAAAAAACAAAAAGTGTTCAATTTGTAAAAAAGAGAAAGAAGAAGTTTTTGGTAATGCTAATATATTTAAGTTTTATACTGTAGATAAAAAAGGATATGTAGCAGGTGGTTTCAAAAAATTAGATTCGTGGAAGAATTTTCCTGTATGTGAAGATTGTGCGATTAATCTTGAACTTGGCAAAAAATATCTTGATGAAAATTTAAAGTTTAAGTTTCAAGGAAGAGATTTTTATTTAATACCTAAACTTCTTTATAAAAAAAATTTAGATAAGGTATTAAAAACTCTAACAAAATTAGATGATAGAAATATTGATGATAGATATGAAAATGCAGAAGAAATGATTATAAAAAGGCTTTCAAAAGTGGAAGATTATGCGACTTTCGATATGCTTTTCTTTGAAGTAAATAATTCTGCTCTTAATATCAAACTTAATGTACAAGAAATTTTGCCTTCAAGATTTAGAAAAATATATGAAAATATGACAAAAATAAATTCTATTTTTAGTAGTAGCGAGATTAGTGAGAATATTAAAGTGAATTTTTCATTTTTAAATACATTATTCCCAAGAAAGACGTACAATAGATATTTTCTTGAAACTATTGATATTATACTTTCTGACAAGGAAATTGATTATAAGTTTATAATATCTCATATCTGTAATCACATTATAGAAAAATTTAATCAGGATGAAGGAAAATATTTTTATTATGAAACTATTAAATCGTATGGATTTTTAATGTATTTAAGATTATTAGGCGTTTTGTTTAAAGAAAAAGGGCAGGTGAAAATTATGGATAAAATGGAGTGGAATATAGCTAATTATAATTCAAAAGAAGAATTATTTGAAAATTTATTTAATGAAAATATGGATTTTTTTACTACTCCTGATAAAAAAGCTGTATTTTTATTAGGATTTTTAACTCAAAAATTACTAAATTTACAGTATGCTAAAGAAAAGAGGAAACCGTTTATAAGTAGATTAAAAGGATTGAGATTATCTAAAAAAGATATAAAAAGACTACTTCCAGAAATACAAAATAAGTTTATAGAATATGATGCAGAATATTATAGAGATATACAAGCTTTAGCATCTAAATACTTACTTGAAGCTGGAGAAAAATGGACAATTTCAGAACTTGATATACCATTCTATTTTTCATTAGGTATGAATTTAGAAAGACACATTATATTAACTGATAAGGAGGAATATGAAGATGATTAATAGAAGCGAAATAATTTTTTTATACGATATTAAAGATAATAATCCAAATGGTGACCCAATAGATCAAAATAAACCTAGAATTGATGAAGAAACAGGTATAAATATAGTTACCGATGTAAGGTTAAAGAGAACTATAAGAGATTATTTATATGATTATTTGGGAAAAGAAATTTTTGTTAGAGAAATTAGGAACGAACAAGGCAAAGTACAAGATGGTAAAATAAGAGCTAAAGATTTTGGAAAGAAAAAAGAAGATATTATACAAAATATTTTACAACAGTGTATAGATGTAAGATTGTTTGGTGCTACTATACCATTAGACAAAGATTCAGTTACTTTTACAGGTCCGGTTCAATTTACTATGGGAAGAAGCTTACATAAAGTAGAAATAAAGAGGATTAAAGGTACAGGAGCATTTGCTTCAGGACAGAATAAAGATAATAAGACTTTTAGAGAAGAATTTATACTTCCATATTCACTTATAGGATTTTATGGAATTATAAATGAAAAGGCTGCAGAAGCTACTAAACTTACCAAAGAAGATGTTAAGCTTCTTATAGAAGCAATTTGGAATGGAACGAAGAATTTGATTTCAAGGTCCAAAATAGGACAAGTACCGAGATTATTAGTGAAAGTTAATTATAAAGAAAAATATTATCATATAGGAGACCTTTTAAAAACAATGAGAATAGAATCAGATAAAGAAGATGAACAAATAAGAAATGTAGAAGATTTCATATTAAATATTGATGATTTTATTAAGATACTAAAAGAAAATAAAGATAAGATAGAAGATGTAGAAATTAAAGTTGATAGTAGGTTAAATATGAGTGTTGATATATTTAAAGTACTAGAAGAAGTTGGGATAAAAGTAAATAAATTAATAATTTAGGTGATGTAATATGAAAATTTTAGTTTTTGATGTGTGGGGAGATTACGGCCATTTTAGAAAATACTTTACTACATCTTCACCTTTGACATTTTCTTTTCCCCCTAAAACGGCTATATATGGATTGGTATCTGCTATTTTAGGTATAGATAAAAATGAGTATTTGAAATATTTTCAAAATAAAAACTGTAAGATAGCCATAAAGATAATAAATTCCATAAAGAAAACGAGAATACCTATTAATTACATTGATACAAAACAAGCTATTGATATGAGCAAGATAAAAAATAGAACACAAGTAAATCTAGAAGTAATAAAGGACTGTAAATATAGGATATATTTTTATCATAAAGACAATGAACTTTATAGAAATTTAAAAGAATTATTGATTGATAAAAAATGTATTTATAGTATTTGTCTAGGCTTATCAGAGTTAATAGCTAATTATAAATTTATTGGAGAATTTCACGCAGAAAAATTTGAGAATAAAAAATTTGTGGAAATAGATACATTAATACCTTTTAATGAAAATATTAGTATAAAAATTCAAAATGGCAGAGAGTATCTAAAGGATACTGTTTATAGTGAAATGAATGAAAAAAGAGAGATAACAGAATACATAAGTGTGTTATATGAAAGAACAGGAAAGACTATTATGTGCAATATACCTGTGTATTATAAATTAGAAAGCGGGGATAAAATTGTATTCATTTAAACTTTTATCCCATCCAGAAACGTTATTAGTGGACCATCTTGAAAAAGTTTATAATTATGGGATGGAAATTTTAAAAGAAAATAAATTATTTCTTGAAGATAGAGATTTTTTAAAAATCATTCTAATAGGACATGATTTGGGAAAGGCTACATCGTATTTTCAAGATTATATCAAAAAAATAGAAAGCCATGGTTTTATTAAAAATCATGGCTTTCTGTCAGCTTTATTTACTTACGTTATTTTGCAGAAAAAATTTGATAAAGATAAAGCACTTAAAGGATTTTTGATAGTAAAACGACATCATGGTAATATTCAAAATATGTATGATGAACTGTCTATGAAAAAAATAGAAGTAGAAAGTCAAATAGAAATTTTGGACAAGCAGTTAAAAACAATAGATTTTAAAGAATTAAACTCAATATTGGAAAAATTTAATTTACCATGTGTTAAAAGTGAAGAGATTAAAGACATATTTATAGAGTTATTCGATGAAATGGAAGCTGTAATTTACTATGAAGATGATATGCTTTTAAATATTGAAGAATATTTCAAATTAAAATATTTTTATTCAATTTTAATATATAGCGATAAATTTTCTGTTATATTTGACAAAAAAAGAGAAAAAAATAAAGAGATAAAAATAGAGAAGCTAGAAGAATTTATTGAAAAACTTCCTAAATGTAAAAATATTATTAATGATAAGAGAAACGAAGCAAAAATTAACGTTGAAAGTAAAATAGAAAACTTAAATAAAAAAATATTTACATTAACTCTGCCAACGGGTATGGGAAAGACACTAAATAGTTTAAATTTTGCACTAAAATTGCGAGAAAAATTATATAAAGAAAAAGGTATACACTATAATATTATTTATACTTTTCCGTTTACAAGTATTATTGATCAGACATATGAAATATTTCAAAAGATATTTGGCAATAGAACATCTGATGTTTTAAAACATCATTATTTATCAAAAGTAGAATATAAAGATAGTGAAGATTATTTTGAGACGGAGAAAAGCAAATTTTTAATAGAGACATGGGATTCAAAAATTGTTGTAATAATATTTATAAAATTACTTAATTGTATATTTTCTAATAAGAATAGCGAACTTTTGAAATTTAATAAACTTGCAAATTCTATAGTTATACTTGATGAAGTTCAGAATATACCTTATAAATATTGGAAATTAATTAGACATAGTTTTAAAGTATTATCGAATTTATTGAATACATATTTTATTTTAATGACAGCTACTCAACCTTTGATATTTAAAGGAGATGTTGAACTTGTAGAAAATACCAGAGAATATTTTAAAATTTTTAAGAGAACAAAATTAAATATAGATTTAAAAGAAAGAAGTATTGATGAGTTTATTGAGGAAATAGAGTCAATTATAAAAAGAGCAAATAAAATAATGATAGTTTTAAATACTGTGAAGTCAGCACAAGAAGTTTATAAACAAATCAAAGATATTACAGATAAAAAAGTTGTTTTTTTATCTGCATCAGTAATACCAAAAGATAGGAAGGAAAGAATTTTAGAAATAAAGAAGTTAGATAAGTACATTTTAGTGTCTACACAAGTAGTCGAGGCTGGAGTTGATATTGATAATGATGTTGTTATTAGGGATATAGGGCCTTGGGACAGTATAGTTCAGTGTGCTGGGAGATGTAATAGAAATAATGAAAAAGATATAGGTAATGTTTATATTTATAAGTTAAAAGGGGAAAAAAGTGTATTTGCCAATATAGTTTATGGCAGATTTTTGATTAGTAAGACAGAAAAAATATTAAAGGATAATTCTTATATATTTGAAAGTGATTATTTTGACTATTCAAAATATTATTTTGAAGAAATAAATAAAGATAAGAGTGATGATTATTCTAATAGAATTATAGAGGACATTAATCAACTTAATTTTAGTGAAGTTGATAATCAGTTTAAATTAATAGAAAATAACAGTTTATATATAATGCCTGTATTTATTGAAAAAGATAAAGAGGCTGCTTATATATGGACAAAGTATGAGGAATTGTTTGATATTAAAGATAGATTTAAAAGGATGAATAAGTTTTTAGAAATTAAAGAGAAATTTCTTTCTTATGTAATTAATATTAACATTAAAGATTTTCCATTTATGAGAGATAGATTTTATGGGAAAATACCTATTGAAAATTTAGATTATTATTATTCTAATGAATATGGATTTATTACTAATAATGACCAAACAATGTTTTTCTAGTTTTTATTATAAAAGATTAAATTAGGAGTGGGGAAAGTGGAAGATGTAAAAGTAAATGGTACTCTTATTTGGTACTATTACATTTGTAAGAGAGAAGTTTGGCTTATGGCCCATAATTTAACTCCTGATCAAGATAATCAATATATAGATTTAGGTAGATTTATTCATGAAAATTCATATATGAGAGAAAAAAAGAGATTTCTTTAGGAAATATAAAAATAGATATAATAAACAAGAAAAATGGACATGTTTTAGTTGGAAAAGTAGATTTAAATAAGAGATTTCTTGAATTTGTGTCTCAAAAAGAAATATTACTGCATTTTTTCAATCATTATGGTTATTATGTTGGTACATATTATCCAAGAGAACATTTAAATTCAGGGTATATTATATTAAAGCAGGCAGAACATTATCTTGATGAAAATAAACGAATAATTTTAGCTTCAAAAATAGTTGAAGGAAGCTGTAAAAATATATTGAATGTAATAAAATACTATAAAAATCGTGGTAAGGATTTAGGAAAAATTGAGGAAAATATTATTCTACTTTATAAAAAAATAGAAAAATGTAACAAAGTAAATGAACTCATGGCTATAGAAGGTAATATAAGAGATATATACTATAAAGCTTTTGATGAAATAATTTCTAATGAAGATTTTATATTCAATCAGCGAACTAGAAGACCACCTCAAAATGAATTAAATGCTCTTATAAGTTTTGGGAATTCTCTTTTTTATGTGCTTGTTCTTGGAGAAATATATAAAACTCATTTAGACCCTAGAATTGGTTATTTACATGCTACTAATTTTAGACGTTTTACATTAAATCTTGATATATCAGAGATTTTTAAACCGATAATAATTGACAGATTAATATTTACTTTACTTTCAAAGAAGATGATAACTAAAAGTGATTTTGAAGAAGATATGGGTGGTATACTTTTAAAAGACAAAGGTAAAAGAGTATTTATTGAAGAATTTGATAGAAGATTGAAAAAGACAATAAATCATAGACAATTAGGAAGAAAAGTATCATATAGAAGGCTTATACGAATGGAATTATATAAGCTTGAAAAACATTTGATAGGCGAGAGTGAATTTGAGCCTTATGTATCAAGATGGTAGAGAGGTGTAGAAATGTTTGTTATACTTGTATATGATGTTGAGCAGAAAAGAGTTGCTAAGGTACTTAAAACATGTAGAAAATATCTTTATTGGGTGCAAAATTCAGTTTTAGAAGGAGAAATAACAGAAGCAAATTTAATAAAGCTAAAGACAGAACTTAGAAGAATAATAAAAGAAGATAGAGATTCTGTTATAATATATAGATTTAGAACTACTAAATATTCTGCAATTGAAACATTGGGTATTAAAAAGGGTGGAGAAGAAAATATATTATAAATAAAGGAGTATGTAAAATGAAATAATTGTAAAACATGTGTTTAAAATACATATTCAAAATGTCGTCGACCTTCAGTAGTGCAAAAACCCCTGGGGATCGACGACATTTTATTTTTTATCAAAAACGTGTAAATTTCAATATATAGAAGGGTGAAATCATACTAAAATAGTAGGAATTAAGGCGAAAATCAGTTAATTGACGAAAATAAAGAAATGTGGTAGTATCAAGGTATATGATTGGTTATTAGACTACCTATGAGGAATTGAAACTAAAAATATTGCCCAAAAGAAGATAAATTTTTTCTAATGTTATTAGACTACCTATGAGGAATTGAAACGCATGAGCGTTTATCTCATCAACAATTCGAGACATTTGTTATTAGACTACCTATGAGGAATTGAAACTAGACGATAGTCACAAAGTTATTTTTGACAACACAGGTTATTAGACTACCTATGAGGAATTGAAACAATATTATTATCCAGAAATTGAAATTGAATTTTTAGAAGGTTATTAGACTACCTATGAGGAATTGAAACTGTCCTCAAAATATACGTCTGCTGCAAGGTTGCCAAGGTGTTATTAGACTACCTATGAGGAATTGAAACCTTGCCATTTCTTTAAACCAATGAATCATAGCTCCTCTGTGTTATTAGACTACCTATAAGGAATTGAAACATAACCGTGCCTTTTGGAAGGTCTGGAGGCAGGAAAGCGTTATTAGACTACCTATAAGGAATTGAAACAGTTTTGCAGGTGGGTTTACTTTTCCAAATATTTTGGTTATTAGACTATCTATAAGGAATAATTTTTTTATTTTTGCATAAAATTTTGTTCTGAAATCTTAAATAAATTATAAAAAAGAAAAATCAGGAGGGTTTTTATTTATGAAATCCTATAGAAAAGAATTGTGGTTTAATACTGAAACTAGAAGAGCTTTTATAAATATTACTGCTAAAATAGAAGAATGTTTAAGAGAAAGTGGTATTAAAGAAGGACTTTTATTGTGCAATGCTATGCATATAACATCAAGTGTTTTCATTAATGATGATGAACCGGGATTACATAGAGATTTTGAACGTTTTTTAGAAAAACTAGCTCCAGAGAAACCATATGAGCAATATGACCATAACGGATTTGAAGATAATGCAGATGCCCATTTAAAAAGAACAATTATGGGAAGGGAAGTTGTTGTTGCCATAACAGATGGAAAATTAGATTTTGGACCGTGGGAGCAGATTTTTTACGGAGAATTTGATGGAAAAAGACCAAAAAGAGTGCTTGTAAAGATTATTGGAGAATAAAAAACTAAAGATAATAATTTTATAAAAAGGACTTTGCTAAAGAATATTGAATATATAGCTAAGAGGTGATAGCTATATGTTCAAATGGCATTATAGTTTAAAAGAGTGTTTAGCTGAAATATCTGCAGTTATAAAGAGACTTGGAATACCTTTTATAATTTTTGGATTGTCGTTTATATATTATAGTTGGAAAATAAACTCACCAATTATACCATTTAGCTATTTTATGATAGTTTTTTTATTTTTAGCTTTACTTCAAACTATGTTTGAAAATGTATGGCTTGCAAAGGAAATAGAGAAGCTTAATAAAAGAATAGAAGAAATAGAAAAAGTGTATAAAGCCAAATAGGCTTTTATTTTTTTGCAAAAAATATTGATTAAATATAATAAAAATGATATATTATAAGCAAGAGTTTATATCATAAGCAAAAGTTAGGTGATTTCTTTGACGAGCAGAGAAAGAGAAATATTAGATATTATTAGAAAAAATCCATTTATATCACAAAAAGATTTAGCAGAAAAATTGGGTATTACACGTTCTTCAGCAGCAGTTCATATTGCAAACTTAATTAAAAAAGGTTATATAAAAGGAAAAGGTTATATATTGGAAGATAAAAAATATGTAACAGTAATAGGCGGTGCCAATGTAGATATACAAGGTTTTCCAGATGATAGGTTGAAGTTGAATGATTCAAATCCGGGGAAAATAAAAATATCTCTAGGTGGAGTAGCAAGAAATATTAGTGAGAATTTAGTCAAAATGGATGTGGAAACGAAACTTATAACTGCAATAGGAGATGATTTGTACGGAAACAAAATCTTAAATGAATGTAAAATATCTGGAATAGATATGGAAGATTCACTGATACTAAAAAATAGACAATCTTCAATTTATCTTTCAATATTAGATGAAAATGGAGATATGAAAGTTGCCATTGCAGATATGGATATAATAGATGAGATAAATATAGATTATATAAGAAGCAAATCTCATATTATAAAGAATTCTGAAGTTGTAGTTTTGGATACAAATTTAAAGAAAGAAGTAATAGAATATTTAGTTAGTAATTTTAAAGAAGTTGATTTTCTAATAGATGCAGTTTCGACTGCAAAAGTAAAAAAGATAAAAGATATAATTGGATGTTTTCACACTATTAAGCCAAATAAATTAGAAGCTGAAATTCTTGTAGGATTTAAAATAGATAGCGAAGAAAACATAAAAAAGGCAATAAGATATTTTATAGATAGTGGAGTTAAGAGAGTTTATATAAGCCTTGGAGAAAAGGGAGTATATTTTGGAGATGAAGAAAAAATAGAATATTTACCTTCTCCTAAAGTAAAAGTAGTAAATACTACAGGAGCTGGAGATGCATTTATAGCAGGTTTGACTTATAGTTATCTAAATAATTTATCTTTAAAAGAAAGTGCATTGTTTTCAATGGCAGCTTCTTTACTTACTATATCGCATAAAAATACTATAAATCCTAATATGTCTTTAAATAAAATACAAGAGAAATTAAAGGAGATGACGAAATGTTAAAAAAATATTTAGATATTCATCCAGATGTAAAAAGAGCTTTAGATGAAGGAAAGCCAGTAGTTGCATTAGAATCTACAATAATATCTCATGGGATGCCTTATCCTGAAAATGTAAATACGGCTTTAAAAGTAGAAGAAATAGTTAGAGAAAATGGAGCTGTTCCAGCAACAATAGCAATTTTGAATGGAAAATTAAAAGTAGGACTTAAAAGAGAAGAAATAGAATATTTAGCAAAAAATAAAAATGTTGTAAAGGCTAGTAGAAGAGATATACCATTTGTAATAGCTAAAAAACTTGATGGAGCAACTACAGTAGCTGCAACAATGATAATAGCAAACTTAGCTGGTATAAAAGTGTTTGTAACAGGTGGTATAGGAGGAGTGCATAGAGGAGCTCAAGAGACATTTGATATTTCTGCCGATTTAACTGAACTTGCAAATACAAATGTTGCAGTAGTATGTGCAGGAGCAAAATCTATACTTGATATAGGTTTAACATTAGAATATTTAGAAACTCAAGGAGTTCCAGTAATAGGATATAAAACTGATGAATTTCCAGCTTTTTATACTAGAAAAAGTGGTTATGGAGTAGATTATAGAGTGGATTCGTTAAAGGAACTTGCAGTAGCAATAAAGGCAAAGTGGGATTTGAATTTGAAAGGTGGATTAGTAATAGCTAATCCTATACCAGAAGAGTATGAAATGGATTATAATATGATAAATAATGCCATAGAAGATGCTTTAAAGGAAGCAGATGAAAAGGGTATAAAAGGTAAAGAAACTACTCCATTTTTACTTTCAAAAATAAAATCACTAACAGAAGGTAAGAGCCTTGAATCAAATATTCAGCTTGTATATAATAATGCTAAAATTGGTTCTAAATTAGCTGTCGAATTATCAAACCTCTAATGCAGAATTTGTAAGAGAATATTGTAATAAAAAGATGTCGTCTGATGTTTTGGGAAATAATTTATTTCCCGGGAAATCGACGACATTTTTTTATTCATTAGTCGACATTTATTTTTTCGACATTTTAGTGTAATTCATGTAAAATATTGTATTTGAATTGAGTAGAAAATTGACAATAATAATTTTTATAATTATAAATTTATAATATTTTTTTAAATAGTCGATATTTTATATCAAAATGAAGGATTTATAATAAAAAGATAGAAAATTATATTTATAACTTATTATTTGTTATTTCTTAAATTTTGTATTTTTAAAAGTATTGAATACATATTTATTAAAATAAAAAGGAGGAATTTATCATGGAAAAAGGGTATATACATGTTTATACTGGAAATGGGAAAGGAAAGACCACTGCAGCTTTTGGACTAGCTCTTAGAGCTGCTTGTGCAGGAAAAAAAGTTTATATAGGACAATTTGTTAAGGGCATGAAATACAGTGAGGTTAAAGTGCAAGAATATATACCAACAATAGAAATAGAACAGTTGGGAAGGGATTGTTTTATATATAGGGAGCCTGAAAAAGAAGATATAGAAGCAGCTAGAAAAGGATTGGAAAAATGTAAAAAAATTGTAGAAGAAGGCAAATATGATGTCGTTGTACTAGATGAAATTAATATAGCTTTATATTTTAAATTATTTACTTTAGAAGAAGTATTAGATATGCTTAAAAATAAAGCTGAGCATGTTGAAGTTATACTTACAGGTAGATATGCTCCAAAGGAAATAATAGATATTGCAGATTTAGTTACAGAAATGAAAGAAATAAAGCACTACTATACTAAAGGAGTACAGGCGAGAAAAGGTATAGAAAGTTAAAGAAAAAATTTAAGAGGTGATGAATTTGAAGGATTTATTTTATAAAAGTACACGCAGCAGTGATGAAAGAGTAAAATCATGTGAAGCTATAGTAAAAGGACTTGCTGGTGATGGAGGATTATTTGTTCCAATAGAGATACCAAAGATAGAAAAAAGTCTTGATGAACTAATGACTATGAATTATAAAGATTTAGCTTTTTATATAATGAAAAAATATTTTACAGATTTTGATGAATGTGAATTAAAAGAGTGCATAGAAAAAGCTTATGATGAAAAATTTGAAACTCAGTTAATAGCACCAGTTGTGGAGAAAGCAGGAGTATTTTTCTTGGAGCTGTATCACGGACCAACTCTTGCATTTAAAGACATGGCTCTTTCTATACTTCCTTATTTACTTATAAAGGCAAGTAAGAAATTAAATGTTGACAAAGAAATAGTAATACTGACTGCTACATCTGGAGATACAGGGAAAGCTGCTTTAGAAGGATTTGCTGATGTAGAAGGAGTAAAAATTATAGTATTTTATCCTCAAGATGGAGTTAGTGAAGTTCAAAGGATGCAGATGATTACTCAAAGAGGCTTAAATACATTTGTTGTAGGTATTAAAGGAAATTTTGACGATGCTCAAAGAGGTGTCAAGGAAACTTTTGCAGATAGAAAGTTTAATAAAAAAATCAATGATATGGGATATATGTTTTCTTCAGCAAATTCAATAAATATAGGCAGATTGGTGCCGCAAATAGTCTATTATTTTTATGGTTATTTAAATTTGTTGAAAGAAAAAAAGATAAAAGATAGAGAAAAAATCAATATAGTTGTACCAACAGGAAATTTTGGAAACATACTAGCTGCATATTATGCAAAGAAAATGGGACTACCTGTGAATAAATTGATATGTGCTTCAAATGAAAATAATGTATTGTATGATTTTATAAATACAGGTATTTATGATAGAAGAAGGGAATTTAAAAAGACTATATCTCCTTCTATGGATATATTAGTATCAAGTAATCTTGAAAGATTTTTATATGATATAAGTGATTGTGATGAAAAAGCTATAAGTGATATGATGAATAAATTAAATAAATATGGTATATATGAAATACCTGATGAAATGAAAGAAAAACTTGATGTAATATATGGTGGATACGCAACTAAATATGAAACATATAATGCGATTGAAGAAGTTTATAATAGGTCAGATTACTTGATTGATACGCATACTGCAGTAGCTTATTTTGTATATAAAAAATATAAAGAAGAAACAAATGATAATACAAAAACTATCATTGCATCTACAGCAAGTCCTTTTAAATTTACTAGAGATGTTCTTAAGGCAGTTGATAATAAATATGAAAAGTTTAGTGATTTTGAACTTATAGAAAAAATGGCTGAATTACTAGGTACAAATGTTCCAAAGGGTATAAAGGATTTAAATAAAAGAGAAATACTTCATAAATATACTTGCAAAGGTAATGAAATAAAGGAAACTATATTAAAACTATTAGAAGGGAAATAGGTGATAGAAATGATAAAAGTAAGAGTACCTGCGACAACAGCTAATGTTGGTCCGGGGTTTGACTGTTTAGGAATAGCACTGAATTTATATAATAATTTTTACTTTGAAGAAATAGAAGAAGGTTTAAAAATAGAGGGAACTGATAGAGAATTTCAAAATGAAGATAATTTAGTATTCCAGTCTATGAAAAAGACATTTGACAAAATAGGATATAAATACAAAGGGATAAAGATATTAATAGAAGATAATATTCCAATATCTAGAGGTCTTGGCAGCAGTGCGGCTTGTATAGTTGGAGGTGTTGTGGGAGCAAACAGATTGGCTGGAGATGTTTTATCAAAAGAAGAATTGCTAAAAATAGCTACAGAAATAGAAGGTCATCCAGATAATGTAGCTCCTGCTTTATTTGGAGGTATGACAGCTGCGATATATGAAAATGGTAAAGTGTATTTTAGTAAAATAAATATAACTGAAGGTTTAAAGTTTTATGCTTTAGTTCCAAATTTTAGATTATCAACTGAAAAAGCTAGGTCGGTACTTCCTCAAAATATACCTTATAAAGATGGAGTTTACAATGTAGGAAGAACTGCCTTGTTAATATCTTCATTAGTAAATGGAGAGTTTCACTTGTTGAGAGAAGCTTGTAAAGATAAATTACATCAAAATTATAGAGGAAAACTTATTGATGATTATGATGAGATAATAAAAATATGTGAAGATATAGGCGTTGTGGGAGTATTTTTAAGTGGAGCTGGTCCAACTATAATGGCTTTGGATAAGGAAGGAGTTTATATTAAAGAAAAATTTGAGAGGGAATTTTCAAGATTAAATGCTACATGGAAAGTATATGAATTAAGTATTGATTTTTATGGTGCTAAGGTTGAAGAAGTGCAATTATAAAAAATATTTTGAATTAAGGTGATAATGTGAAACCGTTAATAGGTATTACTACTTACTTAGTGAAAGATAGGGAATTAAAGGAGAAAAGGTATAGGGGGTTGCCCGGTCAAGATATGCAGATGTCGACTATGGATTATTCAAGATGTATTAAAAAGGCAGGAGGAATTCCTGTTACTATACCTGTTATACATGATGATGATTACATAGAAGAATTATCAAACATATTAGATGGTTTTCTTTTTTCTGGTGGACCTGATATTTATCCATTTAAATATGGACAGGCATTAAAAAAGGGAATAGGTTTAATAAATCCTGAAAGAGATGATTTTGAATTTAAATTACTAGATAAGGTTTTAAAGAAGGATAAGCCTGTTTTCGGGATATGTCGTGGGTTTCAATTAATAAATGTTTATTTTGGTGGGACATTATATCAAGATATATCAAAAACAAATATGACTGACATAGAACATGTAGGAATAATGATTCCCAAATATGAATATTGCCATGATGTAATTATTGATAATGAAAGCAAGTTATATTTAGCGTTTAAAACAAATAAATTGAAAGTTAACAGTTTTCATCATCAAGCTATAGATAAATTAGGAGAAGGTTTGTTAAAAACAGCATGGTCAAAAGATGGTATAATTGAAGGATTTGAACATCCAGATTATTCATTTATAGTTGGAGTTCAGTGGCATCCAGAGATGATGGTTGAAGTACATAAAGAACAGTTAAGTGTATTCCAGTTGTTTATAAATAATATAAAAAGATTAAGGAAGAATGTTTAAATGGAAAATGCTGTTGTGCATTATGGTTTTTTATCTATTTTTCCAGCTATTGTTGCATTGGGATTAGCAATTTGGTCAAAACGCAACTGCTATTATGGGATGTTTTTTGTTTCCAAGTGCTTATTTTAGTTCTTTAGCTACTGGTACAGTTTTCAAGCCGATTTATGATAAAATGAAGTTGAAAATTATAAAATATTATAATATTATGTTATTTAATAGATGCTATTATAAATATTGTATAGACATATAAAGGTGAAAATTTTATGAAAAATATATTAAAAAAGATTGTAATAATATTGCTTTTTTTATTTATAATGTCCTTTATTATTATCGAAGGATTAATTATAAATGAAGGAAGATTAGATGATGATATTAATTCTGAAAATATAGACTATATTATTATTTTAGGAGCTAGATTGTATGGAAGTACTCCTTCACCAGCATTGTATGAAAGATTAAATAAGGCTTATGAATATGCAGTAAAAAATAAAAAGCTAAAAATTGTGGTAACTGGTGTGGACAAGGGGAAAATGAAGATGTTCCAGAAGCTGAAGCAATGAAGAAGTTTTTAATAGCAAAAGGAATACAAGAAGATAGAATAATACAAGAAGATAAATCGACAAGTACTTATGAAAATTTAAAATTCACTAAAAATATAATTGAAAAAATTAATAAAAAAAATAAATATAAAGTACTGATTATTACTTCTGATTTTCATTTATTTAGAGCAAAGTTTTTGGCTAAGAGATTGGGCTTTAAAGCTTATGGAATACCTGCTAAAACTCCAGAGAGTATAAAAAAATATATATATTTAAGGGAATATGCAGCAGTTATTAAATCTTTTTTATTAGATTGACATATGAATTTGAAATAAATGGTACAATAGTTTTATAGTTTAAGTCGGTCTTTTGACCGATTTTTTCAATTTTAATTTTACTAATCTATATTGTAGTAAATATCAACTTTTAATAATAATTTATATACGATAGAGAAAAAATGGAGAATATTGAAGTATATTAAAGAAATTTAGAATAATATGTACATAGTTATAAAAAAATGGGACGATTTATATATTGTATTAGTAATATAATTTTGGTACAATCTAATAGACTACAAATTTAATCGAATAATTTTTTAACCCTTTTTGCTCTGTAAGGGTATTTTTTGTTACCTTCGCATCTATATATAGTATATAGAGATGTAAAACATACAAAATATAGAGAAAGGAAGAAGTTTAATGATTGAGTATATTAAGAAGCGGGATGGAAGAATAATTAATTTTATTCCTGAAAAAATTACAGCTGCCATTTTTAAAGCTGCAAAATCGGTTGCAGATAAGGAAGGAATTGAAGCATCTTATGAAATAGCGGAAAAGTTAACTATGGATGTTGTAGCTCTTTTAAATAAGAAGTATGCAGATGAAATACCGACAGTTGAACAAGTACAGGATGCAGTAGTAAAAGTGCTTATCGAAAAAGGACATGCAAAGACAAGTCAAGAATATATACTCTATAGAGCAGAGAGAACGAGAATAAGGGAAAGTAAAACTCGTCTTATGAAGACCATAGAAAATATTACACTAAAAGATGCAACAGAAAGTGATACAAAGAGAGAAAATGCCAATATAGATGGAAATACTGCAATGGGAACAATGCTTCAGTATGGAAGTGCAGTTTCTAAAGAATTTTGTAAAACTCATATATTAAAACCTGAACATGCTTTTGCTCATGACAATGGAGACATACATATACATGACTTAGATTTTTTCAATATGGGAACTTTGACATGTACACAGATAGATATATTAAAACTTTTTAAAGGTGGATTTTCTACAGGTCATGGCTTTTTAAGAGAACCTCAAGATATAATGAGTTATGCTGCATTAGCTGCAATAGCAATACAATCTAATCAAAATGACCAACATGGTGGACAAAGTATACCTACTTTTGATTATGGATTAGCTCCAGGTGTGAAAAAAACTTATAAAAGACTTTATAAAGAAAATTTATCTAAAGCACTTATGCTAAATTTTGATTTGGAATATGATGAAGCGGTAAAATTAGCTGAGGAAATAATAAAAACTTGTGAAGAAAAGAGCAAAGCAGAGTTAAGATTAAAAGAAAATGATGCATATGTAGAAGCTGAGATAGAATTATTAAAAGAAAAATTTAATATAGATGAGAAAGAAGCATTTAAAGTACATAATTTTGTTACAAAACATGCATATAAGGAAACAGATAGAAGAACTTATCAAGCTATGGAAGCTTTTATACACAATTTAAATACAATGCATTCAAGAGCAGGAGCACAAGTTCCATTTAGTAGTATTAATTTTGGTACAGATACATCTGAAGAAGGAAGAATGGTTTCAAGAAATTTACTTCTTGCTACTGAAGCAGGGCTTGGAAATGGAGAAACTCCAATATTCCCAATACTCATATTCAAAGTTAAAGAGGGAGTAAATTATAATGCTGAAGACCCAAACTATGATTTATTTAAATTATCTTGTAGAGTATCAGCTAAAAGATTATTTCCTAACTTTGGATTTTTAGATGCTCCATTTAATGCAAAATATTATATACCGGGACGTCCAGAAACAGAAGCTGTTTATATGGGATGTAGAACTAGAGTAATAGGCAATGTATATGACAAAACTAGAGAGATAGTTACGGGTAGAGGAAATATTTCGTTTACATCTATTAACTTACCGAGATTGGGAATAAAACATGGACAAGTAACAAAAGGAACTGCTGATTTAGAAGGATTTTTCAAAGAACTTGATGAAAAAGTAGATTTAGTTATAGACCAGTTAATGGAAAGACTTCAAGTACAGCAGAGCAAGAAAGTTAAAAACTTTCCGTTTTTAATGGGGCAGGGAGTATGGATTGATTCAGACAAATTAGATTGGGAAGATAGGTTAACTGAAGTAGTTAAACATGGTACACTAACTGTCGGTTTTATAGGTCTTGCTGAATGTTTAAAAGCTTTGATAGGTAAACATCATGGTGAAAGTGATGAGGCTCAAGAGTTAGGGCTTAAAATAATTAGATTTATGAGAGAAAAATTAGATAAAACAGCAGAAAAGTATAAACTTAACTTTTCTCTTATTGCAACTCCAGCAGAAGGATTATCAGGAAGATTTACTAGAATAGATAAGAAGATATTTGGAGAAATAGAAGGTGTAACTGATAGAGATTATTATACAAATTCCTTCCACATACCTGTTTATTATAAAATAAGTGCTTTTGACAAAATAAGATTAGAAGCACCTTACCATGAACTTACAAATGCTGGGCATATTACATATATAGAACTTGACGGAAATCCTTCTGATAATTTAGAAGCTTTTGAAACGATTGTTAGAGCTATGCATGAAGCTGGTATCGGATATGGAAGTATAAATCATCCTGTGGATAGAGACCCGGTTTGTGGATATAACGGTGTTATCGGTGATAGATGTCCAGGATGTGGCAGAACTGAAGATGATGGAGTGAAATTTGAGAGAATTAGAAGAATAACAGGATATTTAGTTGGAACGATAGACAGATTTAATGATGCGAAACTTGCGGAGGTAAAAGATAGAACGAAACATAGTTTTTAAATATGGGAAGGTGATTTTATGTTTATAAGACTATCCCATGTAATTACAAGAGATAGTATAGTTGATGGTCCTGGGCTTAGAGCGGTTATATGGACTCAGGGATGTAAACATAATTGCAAGGGCTGTCATAATCCTTCAACTCACGATTTTAATGGTGGATTTTTAATGGATATTAATGACGTAATAAAGGAAATAAAAGATTTAAAACTTCATAGAGGTATAACTTTTTCTGGTGGAGAGCCTTTTGAACAGCCTATTGAGTGTTTAGAGATAGCAAAAGCAGCAAGACAGCTTGGATTAGATATATGGTGTTATACTGGATATACATTTGAAGAACTCATCAATAAAAATGGAAAAAGGTATAAAGAGGGTTGGATAGAATTTTTACAATATATAGATGTTCTTATAGATGGACCGTTTATACTTGAAAAGAAAAATCTGCTTTTAAAATTTAGAGGTTCGGAAAATCAGAGGATTTTAGATGTACCAAAATCTTTAAAATATAAGAAGCCTTTGCTTAAAGAGGAATATTACGAAATTCCAGAAGCTGCCATAGCAAGATAAAAAAAGCTCCTTGATAGAGAATAAAATTTTCTATCAAGGGGTTTTCTTATGTAAAGTTAAAGAAAGAGATGTAGTTAGCCGAAATTAATACATAGAGGAAAAATTATAATGGGTTTGAATAAGATAAGTTTTGAAAGTATTAATTTTGCAATCATAAGTCGATAGTAATAGAGAGGTAATGTCTATGGCAAAAGATATAAAGCTTGACGAAAGTATTTTGAAAAAAAATAAAATACCTGTACTTATAAAGGATAAAGAATGGAAAACTTTATTTAGTGATATTTTGACTAGAAATATGAAAAAACTAGTAAATAAGCTAGAAAAATTATTAGAAGAAGAAAGAGAATGTAAGATCAAACTAAAAGAGTATAAAAAACAAAAAAAGGCATATATGGATTTGATTTTAAAACTTTCTGATGAAGCAAATTCTAAAAATAATGAAAGGGCACTAATGCAGCTTGAAGAAGCTAAAAATAAAATATTAGAAATAAATGATTTTATAGATGAAATTCAATTTCGATTAGAAACTTTGCCTAAGGAAATTGATAAGACTAATTTTGAGTTGCTAAAAGAAACAGTTATAATTTCCTATGATTATATAAGAGAAGGAAGAGAAAGATTAGAGTATTTAAATGAGGAGATACAAAGAATAAGAAAACTTTTAGGTAATATGTGGGAAGAAAAATTTACAAAAGAAAAGAAGATTAATAACTTATATTTATACCTGCATGGAACACTTGGACATGAAGAAATTGACAGATTAGATAGAAAGTATTTATAACAGACACATGAAATCATGTGTCTTTAGTTTTTTGCTGATATTTATAAGCTATTGACCATTAACTGAATAAAATTTTATACTCAAATAAAGTAAAAAATTCAGTAAAATTGGTTTTAGAATTATAAAATTATAAAAAAAGGATAGGTGAAGTTATGATTAATGGAATAGGAATAGACATTATAGAAATAAATAGAATATATAATGCAGTTAAAAAAGAGAGATTTTTGGAAAAAATATTTACAGATAGAGAAATCGAATATTTCAAAAAGATTAACTATAATATCAATACTATAGCAGGAAGTTTTGCTGCAAAGGAAGCTGTTGCAAAAGCTTTAGGAACTGGTATAAGAGGGTTTAGATGGATAGATATAGAAATAATTAGAAATAAGCTAGGAAAACCTGAAGTAATTTTGTATGGAAAAGCTAAAGAAATAGCACATGCAAATGGAATACAGAAAATATTAGTTTCAATTTCTCACAGCAGAGAATATGCAGTATCTCAGGCGATAGGTATATAAGTTAAATTAAAAGTTTAGCTGTTAAATTATAATATAAAATTTATAATTAATCAGATATAAAAAAGCATAAAAATAAAGGTGGGGTTTAAAAATGAAAGTCGTATTAAATGAAGAAATGAGGAAAATTGATAAAACAACAATAGAAAAGTATGGAATACCGGGGATAATTTTAATGGAAAATGCCGGATTGGGTGTAGTTGAAGAAATAATAAAAGATTTTAAAAGAGACTCTAATTTTACTATTATATGTGGTAGAGGAAACAATGGGGGGGATGGATTTGTAATAGCAAGACATTTATATAATAAAGGATATAATGTAAAAGTATTCATTGTAGGAGATAGCAGAGATATTTCTAAAGATGCATTAATTAATTTTAAAATAATACAAAATCTTAACATAAATATAACTAATATACTTGATGAAAAAGACCTTTTAAAACTTAAAGAAGGAATTTTAAGCAGCACAGTAGTGATAGATGCATTATTTGGAACAGGATTATCTAGTGAAGTTAAGGGAATTGCTAGTGAAGTAATTAAGTATATGAATAAATATAGTAAGTACATTTTTTCTGTAGATGTTCCATCTGGAATTTGTGGAGATAATGGACAAGTTTGTAGTTTAGCTGTAAAAGCAGATAAGACAATTACATTTGGGCTCAAAAAGTGTGGAAATATACTTTATCCCGGAGCTGAATATTGTGGAGAACTTATATTAAAAGATATAGGAATACCCAGGGAAGTTGTAGATTTGATGAATTTAAAATTTAATATTATTACTGAAGAAATAGTTAAAGACAGTATTCCTATAAGAAAAAAGGATAGTCATAAGGGAAGTTATGGAAAGGCAAATGTAATAGCTGGTTCTTTTGGAATGACAGGTGCGGCAATACTTACATGTAAATCTGCTTTAAGAAGTGGATTAGGTCTTTTGAGATTATATATAGCTGAAAGCTTGAATTTTATAATAAAAACTAATGTACCAGAAGCTATAACTGTTCCACTTGGGGAAATTAGAAAAGGTGTTATAGGAATTAATAATATTAGAGAAATATTAGAAGGAACAAAAGATGCAGATGTATTGACTATAGGACCGGGCTGTGGGAATACTTCAGAACTATCAGAAATACTTAAACGCATTATTGGAGAAGTTGATAAACCTATGGTTATTGATGCTGATGGACTTAATGTTTTATCAAAGAATGTTGAATGGCTTAGTAAGAAAAAATCAGAAATAGTCATAACACCACATTTAGGAGAAATGTCTAGACTAACTGGATTGAGCATAGAAGAAATCAAAAGAAATCCTATAGAAGTTGCAAAGAATTTTGCACAAAAGTGGAATGTAATAACTGTGTTAAAAAGTGCAAGGACTATTATAGCTTCGCCAAAAGGAGAAGTATTTATTAATGTAAATGGAAATCCGGGAATGGCTACAGCAGGTTGCGGTGATGTTTTAACGGGGATAATTACAGGATTTATAGCACAAGGAATAGAGCCTCTAAAAGCAGCTATTATTTCTGTATATATACATGGGTTGACAGGTGATAGAGTTGCAGAGAAAAAAGGAGAATATGGATTAGTTGCAGGAGATATTATTGAAAAGCTCCCATATACTATTAAAGATGTGATTGGCAGATAAAATAAAGAATATTTAAAAAATCCCCACGTAAAATTAATTATTAGATAGAATTTATCTATGATTTTACAGGGGGAGATGAATTTGAAATATAAGATTTTTTTAATTAGTATTTTTATAATTTTAATTTTAGTTGGATGTAGGGAAAAAAGTGATGAACAGTTATTTTATGATGTACAAAAATTTATTACGGGTTTAGATAGTTATACCTGTACTGCTTATATAACAATTTATGGTAATAAAGAGCCTGAAACATATATTGTAAAGCAGTGGTATAAGGCACCTGATAAATATAGGATAGATATAGAAAAGCCTGAAGAATTAAGAGGTAAAACAACTATATATAATGGAAATAAAGTTTTAATAAGACATCCGAAAATAGGGCAAGGTTGGATTATGGAAAATTATAAAAATACAGTAGAGCAAAAAATGTTTTTAGGATATTTTATACATAATTATCTGAATAATGAAAATGGAAAAATCAAAAAACAAACTATTAAAAAAATTGACTATTTACTATTTGAGACTGAAATACCCGGTGAACACCCATACTTTAACAGAGAAAAATTATGGTTTGAAATAAAAAAATATTACCCATATCGTCTTCAAATTTTAGATATTAATGGTAAAATAAGAGTAGATATCAAATATCGAAATTTTGAATATAATCAGAAAATTGAAGACGATGTATTTAAAATTCACATTAAAAATTGATAGGGGGAGTATTTTAAAATGATAAAGGAGTTAAGACCGGTATGGGTGGAGGTAAATTTAGATAATTTAGCCCATAATATTAGGGAAGTAAAAAAAATTATAAAACCGGGTGTTTTAGTAACTGCTGTTTTAAAAGCAGATGCTTATGGACATGGAGCATCTTATATAGGGCAAACTCTTCTTGAAAATGGAGCAGACAGATTTGCAGTAGCAACGCTTTCAGAAGCTATACAGCTTAGAAAAAAATATAAAGATGTACCAATTTTAATATTAGGTTATACTCCAAATGAAAGTGCAGAAGATGTAATAAGATTTAATATAATTCAAACGATTTATTCATATAAACAAGCTAAGTTTTTTTCTGATAAAGCAAAGGAATTAGGAAAAACTGTAATGTTGCATGTAAAGATAGATACAGGTATGAACAGATTAGGTTTTCAGCCAAGTGAAAAATCTATAGAGGAGATAAAAAAGATAGTTAATCTTCCAAATATTTTTATAGAGGGTATATTTACACATTTTGCAGTTGCAGATGAAGAAGATAAAGAATTTACTTATGAACAAGTCAAAAAATTTAATTATGTTGTAGATGAATTGGAAAAAGAAGGTATTAAGATACCAATTAAACATGTTTCTAATAGTGCTGCAATAATAGATTTACCAGAATTAAATTATGATATGGTTAGAGCAGGAATAATGCTTTATGGATTATATCCTTCTAATGAAGTAAATAAGAAAAGAGTAAACTTAAAGCCAGTTATGTCTTTAAAGACAAGAGTAGCTCATGTAAAAGATGTCAAAGCGGGAATTGGAATAAGTTATGGACTTATATATAAGACTGATAAAGAATCTAGAATAGCTACACTGCCTATAGGTTATGCTGATGGATTTACTAGGATGTTAACAGGTAAGGCACAAGTTTTAGTTAAAGGAAATAAAGTTCCTGTAGTTGGTAGAATTTGCATGGATCAATGTATGATTGATGTTACAGGTTTAGATGTAAAAGTTGGAGATGAAATAATAATATTTGGAAGTGATGGTGGAGATTCTATTTCTGTAGATGATATAGCTAAAAAATTAGGTACTATTAATTATGAAGTAGTTTGCATGATTAGTAAAAGAGTACCAAGAGTATATATTAAAGATAAAAAGATAGCAAAAAAAGTAGACTATGTTTTGAACTTATAAGAATAAAAAATCATATAGACGTATAAAAAGAGAGTTATATTGACACACTTATATTAATAATATATAATGTACATGTCATTATATAATTAATATGGAGTATTATATTTATTTTAAGGAAACTTTCCCGGAGGTGCATTATGGCCGAATCTAGAAGAATAATGGTATGTGTTCCTGATTCTTTACTTCAAGAAGTTGATTACATAGTAAAATTAGAAAATAAAAATAGAAGTGAGTTTATAAGAGAGGCCATGAAATTGTACTTAAGGGAGAGGAAAAAGATGGATATAAGAGAAGCAATGAAAATAGGTTATCAAGAAATGGCATCAATAAATTTAGTATATGCTGAAATGGGTATGGATATAGATATGGACTGTCTTAAAAGATATGAGGCACAATTGGCTGCGGAGTGTGAGTAGATTGTTAATTAAAAGAGGAGACGTTTTTTATGCAGATTTGAGTCCTGTAATTGGCTCGGAACAAGGTGGTGTACGACCTGTATTAGTTATACAAAATGATATAGGAAATAAATATAGTCCAACTGTTATAATTGCAGCAATTACTTCGCAGATTAATAAGGCTAAATTACCAACGCATGTAGAACTAAATGGATTGAAAAATGGACTACCAAAAGATTCTGTTATTCTTTTAGAACAAGTTAGAACTATAGATAAGAGAAGATTTATTGAGAAAATTTGTAGGCTTGATGAAGATATAATGAAAAAAGTTAATGAAGCATTGATGATAAGTCTTGGACTTGTTGATATATAATGAAATAAATAAGAATAAAATGAATAACCCTCGAAATTGGGGGTTTTGTTTTTTGTTATAAAATAGTTTTTAAATAATGTAAAAAATTAATAATGTAAAGTTTATAATCACATCTATAAAAATCTATGATATACTTAATAAAGATAAAATATTCTAAGGGGGTAAGCTTGTGATAAGAAAATCTATGAATAGAAAAATTATAGCTTTTGCATTGGGTATAGCAGCATTAATATCATTTCCATACATAAGTAAAGCTGTGGATTCAGAGCCGGGTTCAGAAGAAGACCCTATAGTTACTCAAGGATATGTTGAAATGAGAAATAATCAATTGAAATATTACATAGATGAAAGCATAAAAAAGATAAATGATTCTATAGTTGAAATAAATAATCAAATACAGAAAATCAGTAAAGATATGGGAAATAGTAGCAATAATAATAAAGATATAAATATTTCGTCTTCTATTTCAAGTACATATGAAATAGTTACAGTACCAGCAAATAAAAAAATTATATTAGGTGCAAGTACTGAATTGATTTTAAGAGCTGGGCAAGCTACTGTTATTGACAGTCAGTACGGAGGGTTAGCTGATGTAACTATGGGGAAAGATTTAAAATATGGAGAAAGAGTACCTTCTAATCACCTTTTAATAGTACCACGTGATGATGGTAGAGGAGCAGAGGCCAAAACAGATGCAATTTTTATGGTAAAGGGAAGCTATTATATAATAGAATAGAAAGTTTAAACAAAAGCGGCTTTAGTCGCTTTTGTTTAAGTGTATTATAAAAAGAAATTGGAGGATGAAATGGTAAAAAGACAGAGTACTATAAATACAGTTATATTAGTAATAGGTCTTACCATAATATCGAAATTATTTGGTTCAATAAGAGAAATATTAATAGGAAGCAGATTTGGAACAACTCTTGAAGCCGATTCATATTATTTAGCTTACAAAGTAACTGCGTTGGTATTTATGAGTATAGGAAGTGCTATAACTGCTACTATGATTCCAATAATAGTCAAATATATATCTAAAGGTGATAAAGAAAGAGCATATCAGTTTGCAAATAAAATTTTTACTATTTTAATAGGAATAGCTTTATTATTAATTACATTTGGCATTTTATTATCACCTTATTATACTAGGTATATAGCTATAGGTTTTGAAGGCTACAAGTATAACCTTACAGTATCTTTGATAAAGATAATGTTTCCAATTTTGGGCTGTATATTTATTACTTATGTGTTTGTATCTATTTTACAATCGTTTGGAAAGTTTTCCATTACTTCGATATTGAGTATACCATTTAATATAATTATAATTTGCTATTTGATATTTTTTTCTTCTAAATACGGAATAAAAGGACTTGCAGTAGCAACTTTAATAGGATGGATAATGCAATTTTTAATACAAGTACCATATCTTTTAAAGAAAGGTTTTAAATTAAAAATCATTTTTGATTTTAATGACGAAGATGTTAAAAGTTTTTTTAAACTGATACTGCCTACACTATTAGCTACGACAGTTTATACTGTAAATATTTTAGTTGATTCAAGTTTGGCATCTACACTGTCTGACGGAAAAGTTGCTGCATTAAATTATGCTTATATGATTTATTCTTCAATAGCTACAACAACCATATATGGTATAAGTACGGTTTTATTTCCAAAATTTGCACAAAGCAGTAGTTTACAGAGTTATGATAAATTTAAAAGAGAAATAAATTCTACAATAAAAGTTTTATTTTTTATTCTTATTCCTATGGCTGCTGGACTCATAGTTCTTAGCAGACCTATAGTAGAAATAGCTTTTAGAAGAGGAGCTTTTGATGAAAGAGCTGTTATTTTGACTAAAACAGCCTTAATTTATTATTCTATAGGTATGATAGGTTTTGGACTTCAAGAAATTTTTAACAAAAGTTTTTTTGCATTGAAAGATACTAAAACTCCAATGAAATTTGGAATGATAAGTGTTGGTATAAATATTGTATTAAATATAATTTTAGTTAGAATAATGGATTTAGGTGGATTAGCATTAGCTACTTCTATAGCAACAGTTTCAAATGGTATAATGCTATATATTAGTTTGATGAAAAAGGTTGGAAAGTTTGACAACAAAGATATAATAAAACAAATATTTAAAGTTTTGATAAGTGTATTAATAATGAGTTTAATGGTTTCTTTTTCATATAATATTTTAATTTTTAGATTAAATGGAACTTCTATTTTGATTAATAAAGGAATATCTCTAATTACTTCTGTGTTTGTTGGAATTTTTACATACATTTTAATGACTATTTTTTTAAGAATAAATGAAACGAAGTATTTAATAGATAATTATGTTATGATTTTTTTAAAGAAAGACAAGAGGTGAATTATGAATATCATAAAAAACATATGTCTCATTCTTTATTATTTAATAGGAAGACACCTGCCAGCTTCACAAAGTCCATATTCCTTTGGAGCAAAGAAAATAAGGTATGTTTTATGCAAGAAAGTATTTAATAAAACTGGTAAAAATGTTAACATAGAACATGGAGTTTTTTTTGGTAGAGGTTTTGATATTGAAATAGGTGAAAATTCAGGACTTGGGATAAACTGTAGAGTTTCAGGTCCTCTAAAAATAGGAAAAAATGTTATGATGGGACCAGAAGTTATGATATATACATCAAATCATAAAATAGATGATGTAAATATTCCAATGATATTTCAAGGGGATACTCCTAAAGAATTGGTAGAAATAGAAGATGATGTTTGGATAGGAGCTAGGGCAATTATTTTACCTGGAGTTAAAATAGGAAAGGGTTCTGTTATTGCAGCAGGAGCAGTTGTAACTAAAGATGTACCACCTTATGCAGTAGTAGGCGGTAACCCTGCAAAAATAATAAAATTTAGAAAATAAGGAAAATACCTTGAGGGGAAGTAGAATATGAAAAAAGAGGTTGTTATATTTTCCCTATTGAATTGGGAAAGTAAATTGCTACATAGGTCGCATATGCTTGCAAAATATTTTCAAAAAGCAGGATTTAAAGTTATATATATACAAAAAGAAAATGTACACGAAACATTTCGATTAAGTTTTAAGCCTAAAGTAAAAAAAGATAAAGAAATTACTATTATGAGTTTGCCAGCACTTCCATATTTAAAAGGAAAAATATCTTATATATATAAACTGAACGATATTATTTTAACTAAACAGTTGACAAAGATATTTAAACTTTTTGATGACCCTTTTATTATTCTTGAATCACCTTATTGGATTAGAGCTGTAATAAGCAGTAGGGGGAATAAAGGAATAGTTTGTTATGATATAAGCGATGATTTTAGTCAATTTGCTACTAATGAAAAGTGGAAAAGTAAACTTTTAGAGTATGAAGAAGAAACAATTCAAAAGTCAGATTATATATTTGTTACAGCTAGTGAGTTGAAAAATAAGGTAAAAGATAAAAAAGTATTTTTGATAGAAAATGGAGTCGATTTAGATGGATTTCAGGATGCAAAAAATATACTAGCACATGATTATAAAAAACCTATATGTGGATTTATAGGAGGACTTTTTGAATGGGTAAACTTTGAACTTATAGAAAAGTGTGCTAAAAGTTATCCGAATTATGATTTTGTACTTATTGGACCGACTGATAGAAAAGAAAAAATAGGTGAATTATGTAGGATATCTAATATTCATTATTTAGGAGAAAAAGATAAAAAAGATATAGGAGATTACTTTAAAAGTCTTGATATGGGAATTATACCTTTTGTATCAGAAGATGTGTATCCTAGATTAAAGACTGTAAACTCAAATAAAGTATTTCAATACTGTTATTTTGGGTATCCTATTGTCTCGACAAATTTTGGACAAGTTAGGGATTTAAATGATATTATTGATGTAGCTGATACTGACGAAGAATTTATTTCTAAATTAGGGATAGCTATGGAAAAAAACAATGAAAATTTGGAAGAAAAGAGAAGAAAATTTGCAATAGATAATTCATGGGAACAGAGAATTAAACAAATGATTGCAGCTGTTTTTGAAAAATAAGGTTAATATAATTAAAGAAGGGAGGCAGCTGCTAGATTGGCAGATATAAATGAAAGTATTACATTTAATTAGTGGTGGAGATACAGGTGGGGCTAAGACCCATGTAATAAATTTACTTAAAGAACTACAAAAACATATAGATATTGAATTAATCTGTTTTTTAGAAGGTGATTTTTCAAAAGAAGCTAGAAAACAAGGCATTAATATAAAAGTATACGAGCAAAAAAGCAGATTGGATTTTTCAGCAGTAAAAAAGCTTATAAACACTATAAATAGTGAAAAATTTGATATTATTCATAGTCATGGAGCGAGGGCTAATTTTATTTCTCTGCTTATAAAATTATTTTTAAGAAAAACAGTTATCACTACCATACATAGTGATTACAGATTAGATGATTTTATTGGAAGTCATTTAAAAAATGTGATTTTTAGGAATATAAATGCATTTTCGCTTAGATTTATGGATTATTATATAGGAGTTTCCGATAATTTTAAAGAAATGTTAATTAGCAGAGGTTTTTCACAGAACAAAGTTTTTTCAGTATACAATGGAATAGATTTTAATAAAGAAATAAATTATGTGAGTAGAGATGAATTTTTTAAAAATCATGGAATAAAAAATACGGGAAATGAGATATGGATTGGAATAATGGGGCGACTTGACCCTGTAAAAGGACAAAATATATTTTTAGAAGGAGCTTCAAAAGCTTACAAAAAAAATAAAAACTTAAGATTTTTATTAGCAGGAGATGGAGAAGAAAGAGAAAATTTAAAGAAATATGCAAGAGAATTGGGAATTGAAAAAGCAACTTACTTTTTAGGATTTATTAATAATCCATTTGATTTTTTTAATGCTATAGATATAAATACGATTACATCATATAGTGAAAGTTTTCCCTATGTGATACTTGAAGGAGCTAAGCTCAAAAAGCCGACTATCAGTTCAGATGTTGGAGGTATAAAGGATATAATATTTCATGGAAAGACAGGCTATTTATTTAAAAAGGGTGATAGTCAAGAGTTGAGTAATCTTATGTTAAAATTAGCTAGTGAAAAAGAAGATTGGAGCAGACTTGGAAACAATTTATATGAATATGTGAAAAATAATTTTTCAACTGAAATCATGGCTAAAAGACATATAGAAATATATAAAAGTATAATTAGCAGTAAATTTTAAGGAGGAAGAAATATGAGATTTGTAGATGATAAGGGAAGATTATTTGGAACAGTAAATTTATTTGATTTATTAGTAATTCTTTTAATATTTGCATTAATAGGTGGTGCGGCTTATAAATTTATTTATTTAGATAATAAAGTTGCATTAAGTGAATCCGATATTACAGTAACTTTGTGGATTGAAGATGTTAGGAAGGTAACGGTTGATACTATAAATGTAGGAGATGTAGTGAGAGAATATGACAGTAATTTATTATTTGGTACTATTGTAGACAAAGAAGTAAAGCCGCATTATGAAGAAGTAGAAACTTCAGATGGTAGAGTAGTAAATGCAAAAGTTGATGGGAAATATGACGTTTATATAACTTTAAAATGTAGAGGTATAGTTAGCGACAATGCAATATCTATAGCAAGTAAAGAAGTAAAAATAGGAGGAAAAATAATCCTAAAGCATAAACTATATGCAGTAAGTACTAGAGCAGTAAAAATTATTACAGAGTAAATAAGGGGCTGTTCTTATGAATAATAGTATTTCATATAGAATATATAGCTTTATAAAAAACATATATATTAATAGTATTATAGTAAAAGCAATATCAAAATTTTTATCGTTTCTCTTTTTTAGTTTAATAAACAGTAAGATTTTTAATATATTATCTAATAAAAAGGATACTGACTATTTTAAAGAATCTGTCATATATAAATTGTATTTATGGTTAATAAAAAAGATGCAGAGATTATTTTATAAAAAAAGTGCAATCCAATCTGTTTTTAAAAATAGTTTTTTTATTAACAATACTAAAAAATTATTTTCCAAAGAAAGTTTAAAAACAGTTAAAATGATATATCTTATTGGGATATTGACTTTAATATTTAATATAATTATTAAAATTTTATTTGGAAATTTCATTTTGACAGGTAATAAAAATATTATTATTTTAATTTTTATATTGAGTTTGCTTTATATTTTAGATATAGATTTTGTAAATATAGTTAGAAATAGCAAAGCATTTAAAATAGGATATAAAATTTTAAATGATATTAAGTAAATTTATATATTTAGCTAGGAGAGGAAAATATGAACATTATCTTACAAAGGAAAAAAAGTATTTTAATGGTAATTTTCTTAAGTATGATTTTTGCAATAGCTTTAAATATACTTCCTACTAAAGCAAGTATTTTGGTATTTTTGGCATTGATGGTATTACCTGTTATTGCATTAAGGTCGGAAATAGGAGTATATTTGGCAGTATTAATGATGCCTTTTATAAACTTTAAATACATTTCATTGTTGATTTTTTATAGTTTTGGCTCTTTCCTAGTTAAAACTTTATATCAAAAGAAAAAGTTAAAGATAACTAAAATAGATGGGCCATTATTGTTATTTTCATTAACAATTTTAATGTCTTCTGTATTTTCAATTACGTTAGTTCAAAGTATTAAAGAATTATTTTATTATATATCGATAATTTTAGCAGTATTTATGATTTCTAAAAGTTTTGATAAGAAAAAACTTAATTATTTACTTTTGTGTTTTTTGCTTGCAGCAGTATTAGTTTCAATTATAGGCATACATCAATATATGATAGGCGATATGGGTCATCAGTCTTGGGTTGATAAGAAAGTAAATCCAGATTTAAAGGCTAGAGCATATTCAACTATGGATAATCCTAATATTTTAGCTGAATATTTAGTTATTGCGTGTAGTATGGGGTTAGTTCTATTTATTGATAGTAAAAACTTTTTAAGAAAAGTGCTGGTAGGAATTTTTACAGCTGTAAATGTATTGTGTCTTCTTTTAACATTTTCAAGGGGTGGATGGGTAGGTTTTGCCATAGCTGTTTTAATAATAATACTTTTTGAAGAAAATAGATTAATTCCTATAGGTATGTTAATAGGTATAATATCTTTATTTTTCCTACCCGAAGTAGTAATTGATAGAATAAAAAGTATAGGAAATTTACATGACAGCTCCAATGCTTATAGATTTTTAATTTGGTCTGCGGCATTGAAAATGTTTAAAGATTTTTGGCTGAGTGGAGTAGGACTAGGTTATGGAGCATTTATAAAAGCATATCCTAATTATATGCTAGCAGGTGTAAAAGCTGCACATGCTCATAATATGTACTTACAAGTTGCAATAGAAACTGGTATTTTAGGATTATTAACATTTTTATACAGTGTTTTAAAAGCTTATGGAATAGGAATTTTAAATATTTTAAAATCTAATGATAAATTCTTTAAAAGATTATCTGTCGCTTCAATTGGAGCACTATCAGGACTTTTATTTCATGGATTAGTTGAACACGTTTTATTTGATTACAGAATAGTTTTTGCATTTTGGCTTATAATTGGAATTATTGTAGCTTCTTGGAACGAGAAAGCTGTTGACAGCTAAAGTTTTGTGTCAATATTTGGAAGAGAGGAAAAATCGATGAAAAAGGTTTTTATATTTGGATATTATGGGTTTAAAAATATTGGAGATGAAGCAATTTTATCTTCTATTATTAAAACTATAAGAGATTTAAATATTCCAATTGAAATATCAGCATTGTCTTATAATGTTAGATATACAGAAAAAATCCATAATATCAAGGGAATTAGGAGAAATAATTTAAAAGAAATATTGACCACGATAAAAAATAGCGACCTTGTAATAAGTGGAGGGGGTTCTTTACTGCAAGATGTAACTAGCAGTCGTTCACTTATATATTATTTAGGATTAATATTTTTAGCAAAATGTTTTGGGAAAAAAGTACTTTTTTTTAGTAATGGATTTGGACCTGTAAATAAAACTATAAATAAGTATTTAGTGAAACATATAGTTAACAAAGTTGATAAAATTATTTTGAGAGATTATGATTCTAAAGATACTATGAAAGATGTAGGGATTAAAGTTGATATTGAAGTGACGAGTGATGCAACATATATATTAGAGGCATCGCCTAGAGAGAAAATTGATACTATATTATCTGATGAAAACATTCCTAGAAACAGACCTATAGTAGCAATATCTGTGAGGTCATGGAATTTTTCAAATGATTTTATAAAGGTTATGGCAAACTTTTCAGATTATATAGTAGAAAGAGGGTATACTGTACTATTTGTTCCAATGCAGATAGAGAAGGATACTGAAATTTCCAAAAAGATTATTAAAAAAATGAAAAATAATGCTTATATAATTCAGAGAGAATATACTCCTCAGGAAATTTTAGGTATAATTGGTGTAAGTTATATTCTTATAGGAATGAGATTACATTCTCTAATATTTGCTTCAATACAAAATATTCCCATGATGGGTATAGAATATGACCCTAAAATAAAATCTTTTTTAAATATGATAAATCAGAAAAATCTAGGAACTCCAGATGAATTGAAGTTAAGTTTTCTCTGCAGTGAATTTGATAAATTAATTAAAAATTATGAGCACAATTTAGAAACAGTTAAAAGTAGGTCGAGGATTCTTAAAAATAAGACAGAGGCAAATAAAAAATGTTTATATAAAATAATTTCTGATATTTAATTTTAAATAAAGCAGGTGTAGTATATGAGAAGTACAGCAGAAATATTTGGTGTGCCGATAGATAAGGTTACTTTAGAAAAAGCTTTTAATAACTTTAAAATGTTTATGACAGATGATAAGCTTTCAATAATTACTACTCCAAATACTGAAATAGTAATGATGGCAAATAAGGATAAAGAACTTTTAGAAGTTCTTAAAAATTCAAATATGAATATACCTGATGGAATTGGACTTATATATGCTTCTAAAATACATAATCTTGAGATACCTGAAAGGGTAACAGGTGTGGATTTTATGAGGAAAATATTAGAATATTGTAATGATATAAATGGTTCTATATTCATTTTAGGAGGAAAACCGGGTGTTGCTCAAAAAGCATGTGAAAATATAAAAAAAAGATTTAAAAATATTGAAATAAAAGGGTTTGAACATGGATATTTTAATAGTGAGGAAGAACAAATTATTATAGAGAAAATAAATAAAGCTAATCCAGATGTATTATTTGTAGCTCTTGGAGCGCCAAGACAAGAAAAATGGATATATAAAAATAGAAAAAGATTAAATGTAAAAGTTGCAATAGGTGTGGGAGGAAGCGTTGATATATGGGCTGGAACAGCAAAGAGGGCACCAGTGATTTATCAAAAACTAGGATTAGAATGGTTTTATAGATTATTGAAAGAGCCTTGGAGATATAAAAGAATGACATCACTTCCTAAATTTATGTTAAAGGTAATATTAAGCAGAGATATTACTAAACCTAAAAACTAATTTTTTAGTTTTATTAAAAAAAAATAACAAAAAAATATGTTTTATTAAAAAAACAACTGTGTTATAATTTGTTTTGTATTTTGAAATTTATAAAAATGGGTGGGAAGATGAAAAAGATAAAAAAGTCATCATTAATGGATTATATGGGAATTACATTTGGGACATTTTTAATGGCTGCAAGTCTTGTATTATTTTTAGAGCCAAATACTATTGCACCCGGGGGTGTAACTGGACTAGCTATAGTTATTCAAAAGATAAGTGGAATACCAATAGATGTTACAAATTTAGCTATCAATATTCCATTATTTATAATAGGCATTATAACTTTAGGTGCAGCCTTCGGGATGAAAACTGTATATGGGATTTTTTTTCTTTCATTTTTTATCAGAATTTTAATTATATTTTTAGGAAAAAATATTAATGCTACTGAGGATTTGCTTTTAGCTTCAATTTACGGTGGAGTATTGATGGGCATAGGGCTTGGATTTGTTTTTAAGAGTAAGGCTACTACAGGTGGAACAGACTTAGCTGGAACAATTTTGCATAAATATATACCAAATCTAAGTATTGCCAAATTAATGATGATGATAGACCTTATCATTATAGCAACAGCTGGAATAGTAGATAAAAATATAGAAACTTCATTATATTCGATAATTGCTTTATATGTAATAGTAAAGGTTGCAGATTTTATAGTTGAAGGATTGAATTATGCAAAGGCATTTCAAATAATTACAGACTATCCTGAAGAGATAAGTAGTGAAATAATAAGTAAATTAAATAGAGGGGTTACAGCTTTAAAGGGTAAGGGAATGTATACAGGCAAAGAAAAAGATGTTCTGCTTTGTGTTGTAGATAGAGCTCAAGTTTCCAAATTAAAAGAAATAGTACATAACATAGATAAAAAGGCATTTATAATGGTGTCAACTATTCATGAAGTACTTGGTGAAGGATTTACAGAAATAAACAAATAATAAGGAGGTATAAAGTAATGAACCAAGATTATAAAGAATTGGAAAAAATAGCTGTGCAAATTAGAAAAGATATTATTAATATGATTGCTGAGGCAGGTTCTGGACATCCGGGTGGTTCACTTTCTGCAGCAGATATAATTACTGCTCTATACTTTAAAAAAATGAACATTGACCCTGAAAATCCTAATTGGGAAGATAGAGACAGATTTGTATTGTCAAAAGGACATGCTGCACCAGTACTTTATGCAGCATTGGCTAGAAGAGGATATTTTTCACCAGATGAACTTTTTAAATTGAGAAAAATAAATTCTATGCTTCAAGGACATCCAGATATGAAGGGAACACCTGGGATAGAAATGTCAACAGGTTCTTTAGGACAAGGTTTTTCAGCTTCAATCGGTATGGCTTTGGCTTCAAAACTTGATGGAAAGAAAAATAGAATTTATGTATTGCTTGGAGATGGAGAAATAAATGAAGGGATAGTTTGGGAAGGAGCAATGGCTGCTGCTCATTATAAATTAGACAATTTGACAGCAATATTAGATTATAATGGATTACAGATTGATGGAAAAAATGAAGAAGTTATGAATATTAAACCTGTAGATGAAAAATGGAAAAGCTTTGGTTGGCATGTTATAGAAATAGATGGACATAATTTTGAAGAAATATTTAAAGCATTTGATGAAGCTGAATCTGTAAAAGGAAAACCAACTATGATAATAGCAAAAACTGTAAAGGGTAAAGGCGTTTCTTTTATGGAAAATAAAGTAGGCTGGCATGGAAGTGCTCCAACTAAAGAAGATAGAGAAAAAGCACTAAAAGAGCTTGGAGGTGAAATATAATGAATAAAGCAGTTGCAACTCGTGAAGCATATGGTAAAGCACTATTAGAAGCAGGAAGAGAAAATGAAAATATAGTTGTATTAGATGCTGACTTGTCTAAATCGACAAAAACTAATATGTTTGCTGGAGAGTTTCCAAATAGATTTTTTGATATGGGTATTGCAGAACAAAATATGATGGCAGTTGCTGCCGGATTGGCTGCTTCTGGAAAAATTCCATTTGCAAGTACATTTGCAGTATTTGCTTCCGGCAGAGCTTTTGAAATAATAAGAAATTCAATATGCTATCCTAAGTTAAATGTAAAGATTTGTGCAACTCATGCTGGTATAACTGTTGGTGAAGATGGAGCTACACATCAAGCTTTAGAAGATATAGCATGTATGAGAGCGTTGCCAAATATGGTAGTTATAAATCCATCTGATGGGGTATCTACTGAAGCTGCTATAAAAGCCATTGCAGAATATAAAGGACCTGTGTATGTTAGATTAGGTAGAGCAAAAGTACCTGTAATTTATGATGAAAATAATTTTAAATTTGAAATTGGTAAAGGAATAGAAGTTAAAGAAGGTAGTGATATAACTATTATTGCTACAGGAATTATGGTATCAAAAGCTTTACAGGCAAGTGAAAAACTTAGTGAGGAAGGAATTTCTGCTAGAGTGATAGATATACATACGATAAAGCCTATAGATAAGGATATAATAGTGAAAGCTGCCAATGAAACTAAAGCAATAATTACAGTAGAAGAACATAATATAATTGGTGGATTAGGTAGTGCTGTTGCAGAAGTTTTAGCAGAAAACTGTCCAGTACCAATGAAGCGAATAGGCATAAATGATACATTTGGTGAATCTGGTAAACCAGATGAACTTATGGAAAAGTATGGATTAACTGCTGAAAATATAATAGAAAACGCTAAGCAGCTTATAGGAAAGTAGTTTTACTACTTTCCTTTTTTTAGAATATTTATGTCCCCTTTTGAATACTATTTATTAATGAAATACTTTAAATTATAGGGGGGACACTATGGAAAATAAAAAGTCAATTAAAAATTTTTTAAACAAGAAATCGATTATGATTTCTATTGTAATTATACTCGTTATTATAAGTGGAACAATGGCAGTGAAGCATTTTACAGATGGAAAAGAAAATGTAAAGTTTGAAATCATTGAAAATCAGCAGATACCAAAAAAATTAAAAGATATTTTACCTAGATATCAAACATTGGAAAGGGCATTAGCATGTAAAGTTGATGATGAGGTTTATGTAGTTGTAACTAGAGGAGAAAAGCCTACAGGAGGATATACAGTTGATATTGAGAAAATAGAAAAAATTAAGGAAGATGGAAAATTTAGATTAGTGGTTCATGCTAAATTTACAGACCCAAAACAAGGTGATGCTGTAACTCAAGGGATTACATATCCTTATGTAGTAGCAAAAACTAATTTAACTGAATTGCCATATAGAATAGAATTGAAAACCGAATATGAAGATTAAAAAGCAGCTTTTTAAGCTGCATTTTTTTTGGCATAAATTACATAAAAGAATTTGACGATTTTTGTCGAATATATATTGAGAAGTAAAATTAATAGGAGGTTTGTAGATGAATTTAAAGAAAATAATTGTAGGTGGATTGATAGGATTTACTATATTATCGCAAAGCAGTATTTTATCATCGGCAGAAACAGTTTCTTATAAAATAAAGTCTGGAGACACCTATTGGAAAATAAGCCAAAAATATAATTTAAACTATCAAGAATTATTAGATATAAACTCTTCATATCAAAAACCTTATCTTGATGTAGGTGATACGATTTTACTTCCTTATAATTCTTCACAAAAAAGGTTGTATAAAGTAAAGTGGGGAGATACTTACTGGAAAATAAGTAAGTATTTTAATGTTGATTTTAATTTGCTTTTGAAAATAAATGGAGCAGATAAATACAGTCAGCTAAATATTGGAGATGTAGTTATAGTTCCAAATGATAATAATATAGAAAAGAAGCCTTATATAACTTATACATACTATACAGTTCAAAAAAATGATGACCTTTGGAAAATAGCAATAAAATTTGGAATATCTTATTATGAACTTTTAAAAGAAAATAATATGAATGAAAACTCTACTGTATATGTAGGAGATGTTTTAAAAATTCCTGTACATCATATACCAGTTAAACAAACTCCGGGACAACAATATGGTGAATATTTAGACTGGTGGACAGAAGCTCAATATGTAGTACCAATTGGAAAAATTTTTAAAGTAAGAGATTTTTATACAGGAAAAGAATGGACTATGAAAAGAACTATAGGAGCTAATCATGCAGATTGTGAACCACTAACAAAATATGATTCAGAAATAATAAAAAAAGTATGGGGTGGAAGCTACAGCTGGATAACAAGACCTGTTTTAATACTTGTAGATGGTAGAAAAATAGCAGCTTCAGCAGCTTCTATGCCGCATAGTATTCAATATATTACCGATAATAATTTTATTGGACATATGGATATTCATTTTGCAAATAGTACAAGACATAAAGACGGTAAAGTAGATTATGACCATCAAAAAAATATTAAAATAGCTGCAGGATTATAATAATTTAATTTTTAATTAATATTAAAAAAATTTAATATTTAAAAATTATTAGAAAACTCACAAAAATATATTGACCTGTAATAATAAAAATAGTATAATCTCCATTAAATAAATAAAAAAAGCAATGACGGAGAGAAAGATATCTATTCTTTAACTACAGAGAGCCAACATTTGCTGAGAGTTGGTGTTAAAGGGGATATGCAATGATCACTCCAGAGCTGCTAATTCGAAAGATTATTTTGAGTAGATGAGGCCGGGTGCTACCGTTATATAGCTAGGGTTCAAGGTAAATCCTTCGACCTGATAAAGAGCTGATTGTCTTATGTTTGTTAGGCAATTGGGAATTAGGGTGGTACCGCGGGAAATAACTCTCGCCCCTAAGACGATATAGTTGTGTCTTAGAGGCGAGAGTTTTTATATATAATTAAAAAATGTATTAGTAAAACATAATTAATAACTTGAAACAAAAAATTATAAATATGTTTTATGAGAGGAGGGATAAATATAGTCAAATATAGAATAATTTAGATAAAACAGAAAAAAAGCTAAAGGAATTTATAAAACCTTTAGCCTAAAAGAAAAAATAAAAAGCATAAATATACTATTAGATATTAGGTAATTAATATCCTTCTTTAAATTAAAAAGTTAGAATATTTCGAAAAATATTTTTTATATGGAAGTAATTCTTATTATTTATTCGTATTTTAAATTGAGAGTTTTTAGGAGGGAAGAATTTGAATAAAATGTTATATGCTCGGGTTGATGCGGGATTAGAAGTTTTGACGAGAGTTGTTGGAGTATTAAAGAGAAAGAGATTTAACGTTACAAGTGTAAAAATGGAGCAAATAGAAAATTCAAATTTTGCAGATTTGACAATTACTCTGCAGGATTGTTTTAACATAGATATAAACAGAGCTATAAGTCAGTTAGAAAAATTAGTAGATGTATATGAAGTTAAGGAATTAGAAGTTATGTAAATTAGAAATTTAAATTATTAATTTCATGAATTTAAGGGGGATTTATAATGGCAAAAATGTATTATGATAAGGAAGCAGATTTAAATTATCTTTTAAATAAAAAAGTTGCTGTAATAGGATATGGAAGTCAAGGTCATGCACATGCTTTAAATTTATTAGAAAGTGGTGTTGATGTAGTAGTTGGATTATATAGTGGAAGTAAATCTTGGAAAAAAGCAGAAAGTGATGGATTGAAAGTTGTAGAGGTTGCCGAAGCAGCAAAAGAAAGCAATGTAATAGTTCTTTTAATACCAGATGAACTTCAACAAAGCGTGTATACTGAATACATTATGCCGTATTTAGATGAAGGTGATGCGTTAGTTTTTGCACATGGATTTAATATACACTACAATCAGATAGTTCCGCCTGAATATGTAGATGTATTTATGGTTGCACCAAAGGGACCCGGACATTTGGTAAGGAGAGTTTATAAAGATGGTAAGGGAGTTCCAGCATTATTTGCAGTACATCAAAGTTATACAGGTAAAGCAAGAGAAATGGCTCTTGCATATGCTAAGGGAATTGGAGCAACTAGAGCAGGAGTTTTAGAGACGACATTTAAAGAAGAAACCGAAACAGATTTATTTGGAGAACAGTGTGTATTATGTGGTGGAGTAACAGAACTTATTAAAGCTGGATTTGATACGCTGGTTAATGCAGGTTATCAAAAGGAAATAGCTTATTTTGAATGTTTACATGAGATGAAGCTCATTGTAGACCTTCTATATGAAGGTGGTTTTGAAAAGATGAGATACAGTATAAGTGATACAGCTGAATATGGAGATTATATGGTAGGCAAGAGAATTATTAATGAAGATACTAGAAAAGAAATGAAAAAAGTATTAAAAGAAATACAAAGTGGAGAATTTGCAAAAGAGTGGCTGTTAGAAAATAAACTCAATAGACCAGTTTTCAATTCTGTAAAGAAAAGAGAACTTAGTCATCCAATTGTTGAAGTTGGAAAAAATTTGAGAAGTATGATGTCGTGGATTGAAAAGTAGTGAGTAGAAAACAAAGGAGCTGTTTATGATGAAATGTGGGATTAGAAGCAAAAAATAGTCAGATAGTTAAATTTACTGGAGCAGAAATAGTGCTCAAATCTTTAATAAATGAAGGAATAGATACAATATTTGGGTATCCCGGAGGAGCAGTTATACCCCTTTATGATGCATTATATGATTACAAAGATTATTTTACTCATATATTAACATCTCATGAACAAGGAGCAGTACATGGAGCAGATGGATATGCTCGGTCAACGGGAAAAGTAGGAGTATGTTTTGCTACATCGGGACCGGGTGCTACAAATACTATCACAGGGATAGCTACGGCTTTTATGGATTCAGTTCCTTTAGTTGTTATTACCGGTCAAGTACCAAGGAGTCTATTAGGAAGAGATTCATTTCAAGAAGTAGATATAACGGGAATATCTGTACCTGTAACTAAACATAACTATCTTGTAGAAGATGTTGAAGATTTGGAAGATATTATTAAAGAAGCTTTTTATATTGCGAAAAGTGGCAGACCGGGACCTGTACTCATTGATATACCAAAAGACATATTTTTAGAAAAGACGTATTTTAAAGGAAAAGTAAATATTAATTGTAGTAATGAAAACAAATCTCATGTAAAAGACGAAGTGATTTTAAAAGAAGCAGCATATTTAATCAATAAATCATTACAGCCAGTTATATATGCAGGTGGAGGAGTAATTACATCTGAAGCATCAAATGAATTATACAAATTTGCTAAAAAAACTGATATTCCAATTGTTAATACATTAATGGGATTA
The DNA here is from genome assembly GCF_900142285.1 of Caminicella sporogenes DSM 14501. NCBI lineage: Bacteria > Bacillati > Bacillota > Clostridia > Peptostreptococcales > Caminicellaceae > Caminicella > Caminicella sporogenes. The sequence continues at coordinate 42,505 of NZ_FRAJ01000011.1, forward strand.
GGTAATTTTCCAAGAAATGAAAAATTATCTTTAGGATTAGTAGGTATGCATGGTTTTAAAGAGGCTAATTTAGCAGTGACGAATTCTGATTTAATTATTGCAGTTGGAGCTAGATTTAGCGATAGAGTAATTGGGAATGCTAAAAAATTTGCTCCAAAGGCAAAGATTATACATATAGATATAGATAAAACTGAAATAGGAAAAAATAAAGAAGTTAATTTTTCACTTATAGGAGATGTTAAAAGAATATTAAAAGATTTAGAAAAGTACTTAGAAAAGAAAAATAGAAAAGAATGGATAAATAAAATATACAGTTGGAAAATAGAAGAAACAGAAGAAAAAAGAGAATTTTGTCCTAAAAATATATTGAAATTTGCAAATAAAATTTTAGGAGAAGATGTGATAGTAACTACAGATGTAGGACAGCATCAAATGTGGACTGCACAGTACTGGAAATTTTTAAAGCCTAGAACATTTTTATCATCTGGTGGATTAGGTACTATGGGTTATGGACTTGGTGCAGCAATAGGAGCTAAGGTTGGAAACCCAAATAAAAGGGTAGTGCATATTACAGGTGATGGAAGTTTTAGAATGAATTGTAACGAACTAGCTACGGTGAGCAGATATGGACTTTCAATAATAACAATACTTTTTAATAATAGCTGTTTAGGTATGGTTAGACAGTGGCAAAAACTGTTTAATAATGAAAGGTATTCTGAAACGTGTCTAGGAGGAGAAGTAGACTACGTTAAATTAGCTAAAGCCTATGGAATAGAAGGGTATAGAGTAAAAACATTAGATGAATTAAGAGAGGTCTTTGAAAAAATTTTAGAAGCAGATAGACCTGCAGTTGTAGAATGTTTAATTAATAAAGATGAATGTGTATATCCAATTGTTCCACCGGGCAAACCTATAGATAATTTAATAATAAAGGGAGGAGAAAAAAATGAGTAATTCATACGTTTTTTATCAAGGAAAAATTGTAAAGGAAGAAGAAGTAAAAATAAGCATAAGGTGTAAAGCTTTTAACTATGGACTTGGATGTTTTGAAGGTATAAGAGCTTATTGGGATGAAGAAACAAATCAATTGTATGCATTTAGATTAAGAGAACACTATGAAAGATTACTGCAGTCATGCAAAGCATTAAATATCAATATTCCTTATACAGTAGAAGAACTTTGTGATTGGACTTTAAAACTTCTTAGAAAAAATGAGTTTAAAACTACAGTATATATTAGACCAGTTGCTTTTAAGGGTTCAGACCATTTATTTCCTACACTTTATGATGATGATAATCGCATTTTGATATACTGTCATCCAATGGGTAATTTTGCTGGAAAAGATGCATTTAGAGTTTGTATATCTTCTTGGCGTAGAATTTCTGATAATATGATTCCAGCGAGAACAAAGCCAACTGGGGGATATTTAAACTCTGCTTTGGCTTCGCTTGAAGCACTGCAAAATGGTTATGATGAAGCAATTTTACTCACTGATAGTGGTTATGTCTGTGAAGGACCGGGTGAAAATATATTTATATATAAAAATGGAAAACTGATTACTCCACCTCCTTCAGATAATATTCTTGAAGGTATAACTAGAGATACAGTAATGACTCTGGCAAGAGAAGAATTGGGAATGGAAGTAGTACAAAGAAGTATAACTAGAACAGAACTTTATTCTGCTGAAGAAGCATTTTTCAGTGGAACTGCGATGGAAGTTACACCAATAGTTGAAATTGATAACAGAAAAGTTGGAGATGGAAAACCGGGTGAAGTTTGTAAAAAAATAAAAGAAATTTTCTTCAATATAACAACAGGAAAAAATCCTAAATATGCACATTTCTGTACACCTGTGTATTAAATAATGAAAAATAAACAAAATAGACTGCTAGATATGCATATCTAGCAGTTTTTTTTATGAGTTTAAAATTTAGAATTGAGAGTTATATAAAATCTTTTAAAAGCTTGAAGGATTGACTTTAAAAGCTTAAAGTTGAGAGCTTGGAACTAAAAATCTGAAAAAGTGTTGAAGATATTTTTTGAGTTAACGTAGAATTAACATTTGATTAACATTGTTATAACAAAATATAAACTGATTAATGATATTTTATTTATGTGAGAAAAAATAAAAACTTGAAAGGGGAAAAGATATATGAAAAAGATATTTTCTATAATATTAATTGGAATTTTAACTGTTTCATTATTTACAGGTTGTTCTCAAAAAAAAGTTTCTGTTGAAAATAATGATGTATTAAAAGGGACTATTGCAGTTGTTGGTTCTACATCAGTTACTCCGGTAGCTCAAAATTTAGCAGATAAATTCATGTCTATACATCCAGAAGTAAAGATAGATGTACAAGGTATAGGTTCTTCAGCTGGTATAAAAGCTGCTAGTAATGGTAGTGCAGATATAGGAATGGCATCACGTAATTTAAAAGAGAAGGAAAAAGAGTGGGGATTAACACAGCATGTTATAGCATATGACGGAATAGCAGTAGTTGTTAATCCAAATAATCCAGTAAAGGAACTTACTAAAGAACAGATAGCGAAGATTTTTAAAGGTGAGATTAAAAATTGGAAAGAAGTTGGCGGACCAGATAAAGAAATACTAGTTGTAAGTCGTGAAGCAGGTTCAGGTACAAGGGGAGCTTTTGAAGAAATAGTAGGGATAGAAAATGCTGTCAGAGAAGACGCTTTAGTAGCAGAGGGAAATGGTGCTGTAAAGGCAAATGTAGCTAGCAAAGAATATGCAATAGGTTATTTATCATTTGCATATTTAGATGATTCTGTAAAGGCATTAAAAGTTGATGGAGCAGAGCCAACAGTTGAAAATATAAAAGCTGGAAATTATAAGATTTCAAGACCATTTTTAATGGTAACTAAGGGTGAAATTAAACCGGCAGCAAAAGCTTATTTAGACTTCATATTGAGTGATGAAGGACAGAAAATAGTTGGAGAAAAATTAATAACAGTAAAGTAGTATTAATATAATTTTCTGTGGAAAACTCCACTAATTTAGTGGAGTTATCTGCTGTTTGACAAAAAATAGTTAGAGTGTTTTAAAAATTTAAACAATTATCGCAAAATTTGCAGTATTGAATTTTCAGTTTGATTATGGAGGTGAAGTAGTTGAAAAGTGCTGAAAGTATTAATAAGACATTAATTAGAAAAAAAGAATTTATAGATTTAAAAGAAAATAAAAAAAGGAAGTATTTTGAGAGGATTATAGAAACTTTTTTTCTCATTTGTGCTTTAGCAGCTATAATAGCAGTTTTTATGATTTCAATTTTTATATTTATAAAAGGTGGACCAGCTATATTTAAGATAGGTATAAAAGATTTTTTATTAGGTACAAAGTGGAAACCTATGTTAGATATATATGGAATACTTCCAATGATACTTGCTTCAATTTATGCTACCTTCGGGGCAGTGATACTTGGAGTACCTGTTGGACTGTTTACAGCAATATTTCTTGCTGAAATAGCACCAGAATGGATTGCTAAAATTGTAAGACCGGCAGTAGAACTTCTTGCAGGTATTCCATCTGTTGTATACGGTTTTTTTGGACTAATTGTCATTGTACCAATTATAGATAAGTTATTTGGAGGTGGAGGTAACAGTTTATTAGCTGTTATATTCATACTTACTATAATGATACTTCCTACTATTGTAAGTATTTCAGAAACTTCTATTAGAGCAGTGCCTAAAGAGTATAAAGAAGGTTCTCTAGCTATGGGAGCATCTCATATACAGACGATTTTTAAAGTAATAATACCGGCAGCACGTTCTGGTATTTTAGCAGCAGTAGTTTTAGGCGTAGGAAGAGCAATAGGAGAAACTATGGCAGTAATATTGGTTGCAGGAAATACACCTTTAATTCCTCACTCCATATTAGATAGAGTTCGAACAATGACTGCAAATATTGCAATTGAAATGGGATATGCTTTTGGACTGCATCAAGAAGCACTTTTTGCAACGGGAGTTATACTTTTTATTTTCATAATGTTTTTTAACATTGTTTTAAATATATTTACACACAAGGTTGGTGAGTAAATTGAATAAGAGGAAATTAATTGACAATACATTGAAAGCTGGTATATGGTTTTCAGCTATATTCACAGTTGGTATTTTATTTTGGATAATAGGGTATATCGTCATAAATGGTATAGGAGAAATAGATTTAAAATTTTTAACTACAATGCCATCTGGTGAAAAGGGCGGAATACTTCCAATGATAGTTAGTACGATATATATAGTACTTCTGTCAATATTAATATCTACTCCAATAGGAGTTTGTGCTGCGATATATCTTGTTGAGTATGCAAAACAAGGCAAATTAGTTCGATTTATTAGATTTGCTACAGAAAGTTTAGCAGGAATTCCTTCTATAATATTTGGTTTATTTGGTATGATTTTTTTCGTTGAAACACTTAAACTTGGATGGTCTTTATTGTCTGGAGCTGTTACGCTTAGCATAATGGTACTGCCAACGATAATAAGGACTACAGAAGAAGCATTTAAATCTGTTCCAAATTCATACAGAGAAGGTAGTTTAGCTTTAGGCACATCTAAATTGAGAACAATAATAAAGGTTGTACTGCCTAGTGCAATTTCTGGAATAATTACAGCTGTTATTTTAAGTATAGGTAGGGTAGTAGGCGAAACTGCAGCAGTATATTTAACTGCAGGTATGACACCGAGAATTCCGGGAAGTATAATGGAATCCGGCAGAACTTTATCCGTTCATTTGTATTTATTAGCTAAAGAAGGAATATCATTTAAAAAGGCTTATGCTACGGCTACCATTTTAATCATAATTATAATAATTATAAATTTTAGTGCCAATAGGATAGCTTTAAAATTTAAAAAGGCAAGATAATTATCAAGGGAAGGTGTGCAGAGTGAGCAGAAATATTAAAATATCAGTAAAAAATTTAGACCTGTTTTATGGAGATTTTCAAGCATTATATAGTATAAATATAGATTTATACGAAAAAGAAGTAACAGCATTAATTGGACCTTCAGGCTGTGGGAAGTCTACATTTTTAAGGACTCTAAATAGAATGAACGATTTAGTAGAAGGAGTAAAAATAAATGGGGAAGTAAAACTTGATGGGCAAGATATTTACAAAAATATAGATGTTATAAAATTAAGGAAGAGAGTGGGAATGGTATTTCAAAAGCCTAATCCATTTCCAATGAGTATTTATGATAATATAGCCTATGGACCAAGAACTCATGGTATAAGAAAAAAATCTATTTTAGATGAAATAGTTGAAAAGAGTTTAAGAGGAGCAGCACTATGGGATGAAGTTAAAGATAGATTAAAGACAAATGCTTTAGGTCTTTCAGGAGGACAGCAGCAGAGACTCTGTATAGCAAGGGCTTTAGCAGTAGAACCTGAAGTACTTCTTATGGATGAACCAACATCAGCATTAGACCCGATAGCTACATCGCGGATTGAAAGTTTAATTGAAGAATTAAAAAAGAATTATACAATAGTTATAGTAACTCACTCAATGCAGCAGGCAGCAAGAATATCAGATAAGACTGCGTTTTTTCTAATGGGAGAATTAATAGAATTTGGAGAAACAAGTACTATATTTACAAATCCTAAAGATAAGAAAACAGAAGATTATATAACAGGTAGATTTGGTTAAAATCATGTGATAAGGGGGAATATGTTATGGTAAGAGAAGGTTTTGAGTCGTCTTTGAAAAGTCTTAAAGAAGAAGTAGTTAATATGATGGAAAAAGTTAGTAAGTTAATACAAGACTCAGTAGATTCACTTGTCAATAGAGATATAAAATTGGCTAGAGAAGTAATAAAAAAAGATGATGAAATAGATAAATTAATGAATGATATAGAAGAAAAGACTATAGAATTAATAGCACTTCAGCAGCCTATGGCAAAAGATTTGAGGATAATATTTTCTATTTCTAAAATCATTACAGACATTGAAAGAGTAGGAGATTTTTGTGTAAATATATGTAAAGAAACTATTAAAATAGGTCATGAAGAACATATTAAACCATTGATAGATATTCCAAAAATGAGAGATATAATATTAGAAATGTTTGCTAATACTAAAGAAAGTTTTATAAATGAAAACTATAAACTTGCATATAGAGTAGGAGAAGATGACGAAATTATAGATAATTTATATAAAGATATATATACTGAAATATTGATGATGATACATGAAGATAGCAAATTTATAAGTCAGGGAACAAAACTTTTATTTGTCGGTAGGTATCTTGAGAGAATGGCAGACCATATAACTAATATATGTGAAAGAATTATTTATATATCACAAGGAGATAGGGTTAGCATAAATTAAAAAAGACCTCTATAATAGGAGGTCTTTAAAATTCTTTTGCGATTTCTGCTAGAATTTGAGTTGTAGAATTTAGCTCTTGTATAGAAGCTACAATCTTTTCTGTAGTTTTAGCTTGAATTTTTGTAAAATTATCTGTACTACTAACTGCTGCTGACATTTGTTCGACTGAATTTTGAATATTTTCAAGAATATTTTTTATGTCTACAATGGCGTTTTTAGTTTGGTCTGAAAGTTTTCTTATTTCTTCGGCTACAACTGAAAAACCTCGACCATGTTCTCCAGCTCTAGCAGCTTCTATAGAAGCATTTAAACCTAGCATATTTGTCTGATCTGAAATATTTTTTATGTATTGTAAAATTTTATCAGTTTCTTTAACTTTATTTTTTGTATTTTCACTTTGTATAGAGATTTCATGAGAAGATGTAGCTATTTTATTTGCACCAATTGACATTTCATCAACATTTGCTGCTATTTCCTGTAGTGCAGCTGCAACACTTTCAGATAAATCACTTAATTTTTTTTCTTTTTCTAAACTCTTTCCTATACTAATACAGCCTATACAGCTGCCATTTTCATTTCTAATGGGGACAGATATGGCTTTAAAAGGTATGCCGAAAATTTCTTTTGGAACATATTTTGATATTCTTTCATTTTTATTAATACATTCATACATTACATCACCCGGTTTTAATCTAGTTCCTTCCTTTTCTTTTACATCAAGTTTTCTTCCGGGATAGTATTTTAATATTTTTTCAGTATCAGATATAGCAACCATAATATCGTCATCTAATAAATCTTTTAAGAAATCTCCTATATTAATAAAAGAATCTATTAAATTCAATCCATTATCCATAAAAAAATCCCTCCTAAAAATTGATTTTAACTGAAAGTAGTGGTATTTATAATTTAAATTGATGATAAATGATTAGTATTGATATGGGATATAATAATTTTTAATTAAAAAATAATATGTTGAGAATATTATACATATATTACTATAAAAATTCAAATAATTTGGATTAATCTAAAAAAGAAAGGGTATATAGTTTTATAATAAATCTAGTAAAGGGGAGTGGGAAAGTGATTGATAAATATAAAATTAGTGTAGAAAAATTAAAAAATAGATGTAATACGAAATGCTTTAAATTTGACAGTACAGCTGAGCTTGTACCTCTTCAGGGAATTATAGGACAGGATAGAGCATCAAAGGCGTTAAAATTTGGATTAGCTGTTAAAAAGAAAGGATACAATATATTTGTTTCAGGTCAAAGTGGAACAGGAAGAAATAGTTATGTTAAGCTAATAACTGAAAAAATGGCTTCTAAAAAGAAAATACCAGATGATTGGGTATATGTATATAATTTTAAAAATCCACACAGTCCAATAGCTCTTAATCTAAAAGCTGGAATGGGTAAAGAGTTTGTAAAAGATATGGAAGATACAATAAAAATTTTAAAAAAAGAGATAGAAAATGCATTTATAAGCAAAGATTATGAAAATATGAAAAATGCAATATTTCAGCAATATCAGCTTTTTACACAGCAGATAATAGATGAATTAAATGAAGTGGGTAAGAAATATGATTTTAAATTTACACAGACGGAAAAAGGATTAGTAAGTATTCCACTAAAAAATGGTAAACCTATGAGTGAAACTGAATATAGAAATTTGTCACCAGAAGAATTTGAAGATTTGAAAAAAAGAACAAATGAAATGAGTTTAGAAACAGTTGATATTTTTAATAAACTTAGAGTTTTAGACGAAAAATTGAGAAAAAAACTTAAAGAATTAGATGTTGAAACTTCCCGTAAAGTAGTGGAATTTCATATAAACAAATTAAAGTCTAAATTTGATTGCAATGACAAGACATGCAAATATTTTGAAATGCTTAAAGAAGATATAGTTGAAAATATTGATAAATTTAAAAAAGATTTAGATGAGTCAACAGATAATCCATTTGCAATATTTCAAATGCGTTCTAAAGTTTCATTTTTTGAAAGATATAAGGTAAACTTATTTATAGATAATAGCAATAGAAAATGTGCTCCAGTTGTTTTTGAAACTAATCCAACTTATTACAATTTAATTGGAAGTATAGAATATAGAAATGAAATGGGTGTAATGAAAACAGATTTTACTCAAATAAAACCCGGTGCACTTCATGAAGCCAATGGCGGATATTTAGTTTTGCAAGCTAAGGATTTACTTACAAATCCTTTTGCATGGCAGGGACTTAAAAGGGCGTTAACAACTGAAGAAGTGAATATTGAAGGACTTGGGAAACAACTAGGATATGTAGTAACTACGACCCTTAAACCACAGCCCATTCCGCTTAATTTAAAAGTTATTTTGATAGGTGACCCGTATACTTATCATATTTTATATAATTATGATGAAGAATTTAAAAAGTTGTTTAAAGTAATGGCTGATTTTGATATAGAAATGGATAGAAATGAAGATAATACATTTAAAATGGCAAGGTTTATAGCTACACATTGCAAGCAGGAAAATTTAAGACATTTTAGTGCAGATGCAGTAGGCAAAGTAGTAGAGTACAGTTCAAGACTTGCATCTAATCAAAAGAAACTTAGTTCACGTTTTAATCAGATTGTTGAGATTTTATATGAAGCAGACAGTTGGGCAGAAGTAGATGGAAGTGATATTATAAAGGTATGTCATATTGAAAAGGCAATTGAAGAAAAGAAGTTTAGAAATAATAAATTTGAAGAAAAAGTTTTAGAAATGTTTAGAGAAGGAGATTATTTGATAGATGTGGATGGGGAGAAAGTTGGAGAAATAAATGGTCTTGCAGTAGTAGGGACTGGAGAATATAGTTTTGGAAAACCAAGCAAAATAACTGTTTCAACATATAGAGGAAAAGCAGGTATAATAAATATTGAAAGAGAAGTCAAGACTAGTGGTAAAATACATGATAAAGGTGTAATGATAATAAGCGGTTATTTGGGATATAAATATGCACAAGAAAGACCTTTAGCACTATCTGCTAGTATAGTATTTGAACAGCTATATTCAGGAGTTGATGGAGATAGTGCCTCAAGTACTGAGCTTTATGCAATACTGTCAAGTTTGTCAGGAGTACCAATTAAGCAGTATATAGCAGTTACTGGTTCAGTCAATCAAAGAGGTGAAATTCAACCTATTGGAGGAGTAAATGAAAAAATTGAAGGATTTTATAAAGTTTGTAAAATTAAAGGTTTAACAGGAAAACAGGGAGTTATGATTCCACATCAAAATGTCAAAAATTTAATGTTAACTGATGAAGTGATAGAAGCTGTAAAAGAAGGTAAATTCCACATATATGCAGTAAAAACTATAGATGAAGGGATTGAAATATTGACTGGAGTACCGGCTGGAAAAATCAATGAAAAAGGCGAATATCCAATAGGTACAATTCATTATCTTGTTAATAAAAGACTTGAAGAATTATATGAAAAGAGTAGAGAAAAAAATGAAGAGAAGTAACAATGAGATAGGGCCTCAATCCCTATCTTTTTTAGTTTTGATTATTTTTTCTTCAGTGATAATGAAATCTAATTGATAATCATGTTTATCTTTTGGTATTTTATCAATTAATTGAAGTTCATATGAAAGTCCTATGGCTGTAAAATTATGACTGAGATTTGAAAGAAATTTGTCATAATATCCAGCACCATAGCCTATACGATACCCTTTTTTATCAAAAACTACTCCGGGAACTAATATTATATCTATTATTTCAGGAGATACAATATCTATTTTTTCACTTTTAGGTTCTAAAATTCCATAAGTAGAAATAGTTAAGTCATCAAAAGAATTAATCTTAGATAATAACAATTCTTTAGTTTTTACTTTTGAAATGGGAACGATTACATTTTTTTTATTTAGAAACAAATCTTCAATTATATATTTTGTTTTTACTTCTTTTCTGAAGTCCAAATAAACCATGACGTTATTTGCATTTTTATATTCTGGTAAGCTGGATAAATTATAAAATATTTGTTTGCTTTTCATATTTACATCATCAGTAGTAAGAGCATTTCTCTTTTTAAGAAAAATCTTTCTCATTTCTTTTTTTTCCATGCTATCACACCTTTATGATTTTATTATTTTAAAATTTTACTTATATTTTTACATTATTCTATATTGAATTTTATTCAATTATAGATAGACTTATAATCTTTACAAAAAAATTACATTATTTATATTTCCTTTATATCGTCTATATAAATAATTATAATATATAAGTAGGGAAAATAGTCTAAAATTCCTATCATTTGTCAAAAAAATTTTGAAGGAAAGATAGATTATATGTCGAACTTAAAATAAAGTTAGGAGTTGATGTGATGATTGAACTGATTAATATTTCAAAACGATATAAGAATGGTGTAATGGCACTTTCTAATATAAATTTAAAAATTGAAAAAGGTGAATTTGTATTTTTAGTAGGACCAAGTGGTGCTGGTAAATCCACAATTATAAAAATGTTGTTAAAAGAAGTAAAACCTACTCAAGGCAGGATAATAATAGATAATGAAGATATTACACATATTCATAGAAGAAAAGTACCTTATTTGAGAAGAAAAGTAGGAGTAGTTTTTCAGGATTTTAGATTACTTCCAAATAAGACGGTATATGAAAATGTAGCTTTTGCAATGGAAATAATTGAAGCAGCTGGAAAGGAAATACGCAAACAGGTGCCAATGGTACTTAGTATGGTAGGACTCAGCAATAAAGCAAAAATGTATCCAAATCAGCTTTCAGGTGGAGAACAGCAGAGAGTATCTATTGCAAGGGCGATAGTTAATAATCCGCCAATCTTGATTGCAGATGAGCCAACTGGAAATCTTGACCCTGAAACATCTTGGGAAATAATGAAATTGCTTAGAATGGTAAATAGAAGGGGAACAACCGTAGTTATGGCAACTCATGCTAAGGATATAGTTGATATGATGCAGCAGAGAGTTATAGCATTAGAAAAAGGACAAGTTGTAAGAGATGACAAAAAGGGAGGCTACGGTTATGAAGATTAAAACTTTTGGATATATGTTTAAAGAAGGATTTAAGAATATATGGAGAAATAGGATGATGAGCTTAGTATCCATAGGTTCTGTGTCAGCGACATTAATAATTTTAGGTATAATTTTTGTGCTTGTATTAAATATTAATAATTTTACAGAATGGGCAAAAGATCAGTTTGATGCTATCAAGATTTATTTAAGTGATGATATATCAGAAGATAGAATTGTAAAAATAGGAAAAGAAATTAAGCAGATAAGCGGAATAAAAAGCGTTGAATTTGAATCCAAAGAAGATGCTTTAAAAAAGATGAAAGAAAGTTGGGGCGAACATGGGTATCTTTTAGAAGGATTTGAAAATAGAAATCCTCTGCCAAATTCTTATACGGTATATTTAGAAAATATAGAAGATAGTGAAAAAATAGTAAACCAGCTTAAAAGTATAAGTGGAGTTGAAAAAGTAAATTTTTATAAAGATATTATAGATAAACTTATAGGAGTAACTAGTCTTATAAAGTTAATAGGATTAGCTGTAATAGCAGTATTGATAATAATATCGGTTTTTATAATAGGAAATACGATTAAGTTAGCTGTTGCAGCAAGAAAAAGAGAAATAAATATAATGAAATATGTTGGAGCTACAAATTGGTTTATTAGATGGCCGTTTTTTATTGAAGGTACTTTAGTGGGTTTAATAGGGGCTTTTCTTAGTGTATTGATAATTTATGGGACATATAAATATATATATAACTTAGTAATAAATAATTTATATGATATATTTACAGCTTATATTCTTCCAATAGATGTCATATTAAATGACATAATAGTTTTATTTATAGTATTAGGTGCGGGAATAGGTGCTTTGGGAAGTTTAATGTCTATGAGGAAATATTTGAGAGTATAAGGGAGGAGGGATATATGTGCGGAAAAATAAAATAATTACATTGATTATATCTTTGATAATGGTTTTATTTATGATTATTGAGAGCTTTGCAGTAGGTGTAAATAATGATAAAAAGAAATTAAATGAAGTTACTAATAAGATAAAGAAAATACAAAGTGATAAAAAAGAAAATAAAAAGAAACAGGAAACGGTAAGAGAAGAAATAAGGAGATTAGAAAACGAAATTCAAAAACTTGAAAGAGAATTGCAGAGTATTGAAAATAATGTCAGTAAAACAAAAAAAGAAATAGAAACAGCTAAAAATGATTTAACAAGAGCAGAGAAAGATATAAGTGATAAAAAAGATATATTAGACTCAAGATTAAGAGTAATGTATGAGAATGGAAATGTAGGATATTTGGAAGTTTTGCTTGACAGTGAAAATTTTGCTGATTTGATGTCAAGATTGGATATGATAAAGAAGATATTCAAAAAGGATATAGAGCTTTTAAAGTATTTGAAACAGCAGAGAGATTTGATTGAGGCAAAGAAAAAATCGCTTGAAGTTCATAAATCTGAGCTTATAAGTCTTTTAAATCAAATGAAAAATAAAAAAGAAAAGTTGAGAGTTTCAAGAGGAGAAATGGAAAGAGTAAAGAAAAAACTTATGAAAGACTATGCAGCTCTTGAAGCTGAAGAAGATGAACTTGTAAAGTTAGCTAGGAGAATAGAAGAAGAAATAAGAAGAAAACAATCATCTGCTAAATATGTAGGTGGAAAAATGACTTGGCCTGCACCGGGATACCATAGAATAACTTCTCCATTTGGATATAGGATACATCCGATATTAAAGACTAAGAAGCTTCATACAGGTATCGATATAGGTATACCTTTGGGCAAAAATATTGTAGCGGCACAAAGCGGTAAAGTTATACATGCAGGTTGGCTTGGAGGATATGGTAAAGTTGTGATGATTGACCACGGTGGAGGAATTGTTACGCTTTATGCACATAATTCTCGAATATTAGTTAAGGAAGGACAAAATGTGAGTAGAGGACAAGTTATATCTAAATGTGGTAGTACAGGAATGTCAACAGGACCTCATTTGCATTTTGAAGTTCGTGAAAATGGTAAATTTGTAGATCCGCTTAAATATGTCAGACCATAGTTTTTCATATAAAACAAGCCAGATAACAGCTAGAAGATAAGCAGTTATCTGGCTGTTTTCATTTACAAAGAAACGATTTTTTTGTGATATAACCTTTTCTATTCATGTTGTTGACTACATAAGTGCTACCTGCAAAATTTATAAAAAAATAAAAAGAAAACTGAATTAAAAGTTTTTTAGTATTATAAAAATTTTTAGATAAAAATCTTCGACAAAAGTGGTGTTTTTTTATGTTAAGAAGGATTTTTTCTATGGTATAATAAATATAGGAAGAAGTGTGAAAAAATGAAAAAAGGAATTAACAAGATTGAGGAGAATAAAAATGAAGAAACAAAAACTTATGAGACCCATAGTAGACTTTGCATTTAAAGCATTATTTGGGTCAGAAAATGAGGAAAGCAAAATAATATTAATACATCTTTTGAATTCAATATTAGGATTAAGAGAAAAGGAGAAAATTAAAGAAATAATCTATTTAAATCCATATAATAATAAAGAATATGAAAATGACAAACTATCAATAATGGATATAAAAGTAAAAACAGAAAAAGAAGAAATAATAGATATAGAGATGCAGATAAATAACAATGATAACTATAGAAAAAGAAGTCTATATTACTGGAGTAAATTATATAGCGAAACGATAAATGAATCTAAAGCCTATGAAACATTAAAGAAGTGTATAGTAATAAATATATTAAATTTCAATCTATTATATGAAACGGAGAAGTATCATAGTAAATTTAGAATAATGGAAATAGAAGAGAAATATGAGTTGTTAGAAGATTTAGAGATACATTATATTGAGCTTAAGAAGTTTGATGATATGAAAGACATAGAAGAAATGGACGAACTGGAAAAATGGTTGACATTTATAAAGAATGCTGGTGAAGAAGGAAAAGAGGGAAGGATAGAAAAAATAAGAAAGAAAGATGAGGTGATTGATATGGCTGGAAAGATGTTGGAAAAGTTAAGTGCAGATGAAAGGGCAAGACAGATGTATTTAGCAAGAGAAAAAGCTTTGCTGGACCAAATATCAGCAAAGAAATATCAAGAAATAATGCTGCAGCGTGCAAAAGAAAAAGCAAAAGAAGAAGGGAAAAAAGAAGGAATAAAACAGGGAATAAAACAAGGAATAAAACAGGGAATAATGGAAGGAAAAAGAGAAGGAATAAAACAAGGAATAAAAGAAGGGAAATATGAAGTAGTAAAAAATCTAATAAAAATGGGAGTAGATTTAAAGATAATTGCAGATGGAGCAGGTATAAGTTATGAAGAAGTAATGAAGATAAAAGAAAAAGCTGAAAAAGAAAAGCATTAAAGAATTTTAACAAATGGACAGCAGTAAGAAGCTTTAAAGAAATACTAAATGGATATGAAATGTTTGAAGAAAATATATTAAAAAATGTAATATTAAAAAAGAACCAAAAATGTAAGATAGTGTAGAAAAATTTAATAATTATGTTTATTTTGTTAAGAATTTGTGTATATTAATAATAATCAGGCATCTCCTAGATATTTTATTTTAAATTAATATTGCTAGGATTTAGATGTCTGATTTTTTATTTTAAATAGCTGTTAAAATTTTATAGAGTATTTTCAAATTAATTTGAGTATAAAAAGATTTTATAGTACATGATGTTTGTTTATTATGAAAAAGGCAAACGATATATTATAATTGGATTGAGAGAAAATTAACAAATGTGATGACTAGGTGGTGAATTTATTATTAAAATAGCAAGTCAAATAATCAATTTACTTAATTATTATTTATGGAATATTTTTTTACCGCTTCTTATATTATTAGGAGGATTTATAACATATAGAACATGGAGTTTTATTAATAGCATAAGTGATAAAGACAAAACTAAGTGGGAATTTTCTAAGGTTAAAACTTCTCTTTCTATATCTTTGGCATCTAAGATTGGAACAGGTGCTATTATTGGAGTTTTAACAGCTATGTGGAAGACATCAGATAATGGTGTAGGTGGAGAAAGTATAGTTTTATGGGTTTTTATAGGAATGTTTGCATTAGTTCCTTTAACGTATTCAGAGGTATTATTTTCTCAGATAACAAGAAAAACGCCTAGAGATTTTATTAATTATAACATAAATAAAAGAGCAGGATTTTTATATACTATTTGTTTAGTTATATTATATTCATTTGGTTTTGTTGGTTTTCAGTTAACAGGAATTCAAAGTGTTATAAAAATATTTTTTAAACAAAGTTTTAACTATGAATTTACGCAAAGTGGTTTGTTGTTTTATATAATAATACCTCTTATTATAATAGCGTCTATTATAGTTATAACAAAAAATCATAAACTTTTTATAAATACTTTAGGTTCTATGGTATCTATAATAATTCTGTTTTATATGGTATTTTTTATATCGTTTATATTTTTGACAAGAGGATTTATTCCAAAGTATATACATTATATTTGGAATGATTTTACAAATATTAAATCAGTTTCTATTGGAATACCGATAGGTCTTATTATAGGATTTCAAAGAATTATTCAGATAAGTGAAACAGCTCTAGGTACTAGTGCATTAGCAAGTTCTAATGCAGAAAATTCTCCAAGAAGGGAAGCTTTATTACAAACTATATCAACTATTATCACTATATTTATAGCTGTTGTAATAACATCGTATGTATTTACATATGGAAGATATAATTTTGCTAATGTGAGATTAAGTGGAAATGGATTTGAGAGAATTGCAGGATATTTAGCTAGTGCAGCTTCTGTAACTGGTAATTTTGGATTGGGAATTATAATAACTTTTTTTATCTTATCAGGGCTAACAACAGTATTAGGTTCATTTCATTTTCTTAATACAACTATGAATATGAGTGAGAATAAAAAAATTATATTTTATATAAGTTTAATAACTTTATCGGGAATACTTAGTATTTCAAATTTTGATGTAATATTTAATGCAGTAGATTTGTTAATGTTTATAGTAGGCTTTGTAAATATAATGGCAATGTTTATTTTTGTCATTAAGAATATAAATAAGTTTAAAGTTAAATATTAAATAATAAATTGTAAATTTAAATCAAATATTGGAGGGATAAAAATGGGTAGAAAAATTTTAATAGTTGGTGGAGTTGCCGGTGGAGCATCTGCAGCAGCGAGATTGAGAAGATTAAGTGAGGAAGACCAAATAATTATGTTTGAAAAAGGACCTCACGTATCATTTTCAAATTGCTGTTTGCCATATCATTTAAGCGGTATAGTAGAAGATGCTGACAGTTTAGTTCTTATGAGTCCTGAAAAGTTTTTGAAGCAGTACAACATAGAGGCTAGAGTAAACAATGAAGTAGTATCTATTGATAGAGAAAACAAAGAAATAACTGTTAAGAATTTATTGACTGGTGAACAGTACAAAGAATCATATGACAAATTAATATTATCACCTGGAGCAAGACCAATAGTTCCACCTATTCCGGGAATTGAAAATGTAAATGTATTTTCAATTAGAAATGTTGTAGATATTGATAAATTGAATAAGTTTGTAAAATCAATGGAAACTAAGGATGTAGTAGTAATAGGTGGAGGATTTATCGGAGTTGAAGCTGCTGAAAATTTAAAAGAAGCAGGATACAATGTAACTTTAATTGAAGCTATGCCTCAAATTATGAAGCCATTTGATTATGACATGGTACAAATTTTACATAAAGAATTATATGATAATGGAGTAAATTTAATAGTAGGAGATAAAGTTAGTTCTTTTGAAAAAGATACAGTTATCCTAGAATCAGGAAAGAAAGTTCAGGCTCAGGTAGTTGTTATGGCAATTGGTGTAGTTCCAGAAACTGAGTTAGCGGTAAAAGCAGGATTAGAACTAGGAGAAACAGGAGCTATAAAAGTAGATCAAAATTATAGAACTAATGATGAAGATATATATGCAGTAGGAGATGCTATTGAAGTATATCATGCATTAACTAATTCATATACTAAATTACCTTTAGCTGGACCAGCTCAAAAACAAGCAAGAGGAGTAGCAGACCACATAAATGGAATGCAAATAAATAATACAGGATTTATTGGTTCATCAGTTATAAAGGTATTTAATTATAATGCTGCATCTACAGGTTTAAATGAAGGGTTAATAAAAGCTCTTAATTTAAATATAAAATACGATGTAGTTAAAATAATTCCTGGAGATAAGGTTGGATTAATGCCTGGATGTGAATCAGTTCACTTCAAATTAATCTATGAAATACCAACAGGAAGAGTATTAGGAGCTCAAGCAATTGGTAAAGGTAATGTAGATAAGAGAATAGATGTAATTGCTACAGCTATTAAATTTGGTGCAACTGTAAATGATTTAAGGGATTTAGAATTGTGCTATGCTCCACCATTTGGAACTGCTAAAGATGTAGTTAATCTTGCAGGATATGTAGGTTCTAACTTATTGCATGGTGCATTTAAACAAGTACATTCATCAGATGTAAGAGATTTAGTAGAAAGTGGAGCTTGTATAATAGATGTAAGAGAGAAAAATGAATATGAACAAGGTCATATAATAGGAGCTAAAAACATACCACTTAGTGAGTTAAGAGAAAGATTAGATGAAATACCTAAAGACAAGCCTGTTTACTTACATTGTAGAAGTGGACAAAGAAGTTATAATGCAGTATTAGCACTTCAAAATTTAGGATTCAAAAATGTTTATAATATATCTGCTGGATTTATGGGATTATGTTTTTATGAATATTTCAATGATAAGACAACTGGCAGAAAGATGATTGTAACAGAGTATAATTTTGAATAAAAATTAAGGGGGCGTTTAAGCCCCTGATAATTTGATAATATTTATCAAGGGATAATTGTGGCAATAAACGTGAAAAAAATGACAATAGGGAGGTAATAATAGTGAAACCAGATAAATTAAGGTCGAACGAAATAAATAAGACTCAAGTTTTTATTGGGTTTGCACTTGTAGTAGCTATGGGTGTATTTGCAGCATTTCAATATACTAAAGATTATAGATTAGCACTTCATTTAATTATTGGATTGACTATTGGGTATGTTATGCAAAGGTCAAGATTTGGATTTGCAGGAGCTATCAGAAAGTTGTATTTAACTGGAGATAGTAGTTTAACAAAAGCACTAATGTTTTTATTTTCTATTACATTATTAGCAACAGCAGCAATACATTATGGAGCATTTGTAAAAGGTGCAGATGTATATTATAGAGCTGTTAAGTCAGGTGCAGCAGTAATTCCGGGTTCAGATTATGTAGAACCAGCTAACTTAGCTACTATAATAGGAGGAATATTATTTGGTATTGGTATGATGTTAGGAGGCGGATGTGCTTCAGGAACACTTACAGATGCTGGAGAAGGTGAAGGAAGAGGACTTATTGTATTATTTTTCTTTTCAACAGGAGCATTATGGGGAGCACATGACATGCCTTGGTGGACACAGAGTATATTCTTTAAAATACACAAAAGACTTTATTTACCGGATGCCTTTGGATATATGGGAACTATTGTGCTTTCTCTGTTAGGATATTTATTAATTTATGTTATTGCTAAAAAATATGAAGATAAGAGAAGAAGAGAAAATACATTAAAATTAGAGAAATATGCCGATTGGGAGAAAGAATTACCTCAGCCAAAAGAATATAAATTCTTTAGTAAAGAAACTTATCATAAGTTTTTTGTTAAAAGATGGTCTTATTATACTGGTGCAGTATTTATAATGATTATGTTTGTAACAATATTAGTTACAACAGGAACAAGTTGGGGAGTAACAGCTGTATTTGCACATTGGGCTGCTTGGTTCTATCAGGCATTAGGAATAGTAGACGTTTCAGACTGGGGATGGTTCTCAGGAAGAATGGATGCTATAAGAGGCGGATTTTTTAATCATCCGGGTTCAATGAGAAACATGGGAATAATAATAGGAGCTTTAATAGCACCATTATTAGCTGGACATTTTTCATTCAAGAAAGATTTTAGACTAAAAGATGTTTTCTTCTATGCGATAGGTGGATTATTAATGGGATATGGTGCTAGAATAGCTTTAGGTTGTAATGTAGGAGCATTATATTCTGGATTATCTAATATGTCACTATCAGGATGGGTATTTATGCCTTCATTAATATTAGGTGGTATACTTGGTGTTAAATTAACTAAAAAACTTAATATTAAAATTTAATAAATATTTTATTAAAAAATAGAAATATTTCTTGATTAATAGAGCCTGTGATTTTTGATAATCATGGGCTCTTATAGTTTTTATAAAGATTTTATAACAATGGAAATAATTTCAAAATAATGAAAATTATTTTTTGTAGACAATTGATAAAAAAATAACAAAATAGTATACTGTATATGATATATTTTATTTAATTTTGGAGGGATATATATGATTACTGTTAATGTGTGTATAGGCAGTGCATGTCATTTAAAAGGTTCTTACAATGTAATAAATAAACTTCAACAGATATTACGTGAAAGAAACTTAGAAGACAAGATAGAAATAAAAGCTGCATTTTGCCTAGGAGAATGTACTAAAGCAGTATCAGTAAAAATAGATGATGGAGAAGTTTTTTCAGTAAGAGAAGATACAGTAGAAGAATTTTTTGAAACTCACCTTTTAGGGAGGTTATAATGGTGAAATTATTAAATATTTCAGAAGCAAATTGTAGAAATTGTTATAAATGCTTCAGAAGTTGTGTTATTAAATCAATAAAAATAGAAAATGAACAAGCACACATGGTAAGTGATACTTGTATATACTGTGGTCAGTGCCTTAAAGAATGTCCTCAAGGAGCTATAAAAAAGGAAAGTGATTTAAAGAGTGTTAAGGAAGCTATTGAAAATGGAAAAAAAGTAGTAGCAAGTATAGCACCTTCATTTGTTGGTAATTTTAAATTTGATGATGCTGGACAGTTAGTAGCAGGATTAAAAAAAATAGGATTTTTTGCAGTTGAGGAAACAGCTGTAGGAGCAGAAATAGTTACGGAATTATATAGAGATTATATTAAAAAAACTTCTAAAAAGAATTTGATAACAACTTGTTGTCCATCTGCTACATTACTAATAGAAAAATATTATCCTGTATTGAGAGAATATATGATACCTATAGTATCCCCCATGTTAGCTCATGGAAAAGTTATTAAAAAAGTATATGGAAAAGATAGCTATGTAGTTTTTATAGGACCGTGTATAAGTAAGATGTACGAAGCAAATGAATTTCAGCATGAAGGAACAATTGATGCAGTAATTACATTTCAAGAATTAGATCAGTGGCTTGAAGAACAAAATATAGATTTGACTGCATTAGAGAAGGATAGTTTTAATAAAACATCATTTAAAACAGGAAGTGGATTTCCTATAAGCGGAAATATAATTAAAAATTTGGTTAAAGAAAGCAGTGAAAAAAAGTATAAATTAATACATGTTACCGGTATAGAAGATTGTATTACATTTTTAGACTGTATGTTAGAAGGTAAAATAAACAATGTACTATTAGAACTTAGTGTATGCAGAGGTGGCTGTATAGGCGGACCGGGTTCAAGTGATAATTCAGAATGTTATTATATAGCAAAAAATAAAATAGAAGAATATGTAAACAAGAAAAGAGAAAAAAATGATAAAGTTTATAATGATATAAAAGAAATAATTAGTAAAATAGATTTTTCTAAAAAATTTTTTGATAAGAGTATTCCAAGACAGATAGCTACAGAAGAAGAAATAACAGCTATACTAAGAGCTATGGGGAAATTTAAAAAAGAAGATGAACTCAATTGCGGTGGATGTGGATTTAATACATGTCGAGATAAAGCACAAGCAGTATTTGAAGGAAAAGCAGAGCTCAGTATATGTTTGCCTTTTATGAGAAATAAAGCAGAAAGTATATCAAATATTATGTTTGAATATACACCAAATATAGTATTTGCTTTGAATGAAAAGTTAGAGGTATTGGAATTTAATCCTACAGCTGAAAAAATATTCAAGATAAAAGAAGAAGATATTAAGAATAAACCTATATCAACTTTAATAGATGATTCGGATTTTATTAATGTTTTAGTTACAGGAAAAAATATTATAAAGAAGAAAATTCAATGTCCAAAGTATGGTGTTACATTACTTGGGAATATTTTACATCTCAAAAGTCAAAATGTACTTTTAGCTATTATGACTAATATTACTTCAGAAGAAAAGCATAGAGCTGAACTTAAAAAAGTAAAAGAAAATGCAGTAAAAGCAGCTCAGAATGTAATAGATAAACAGATGAGAGTAGCACAAGAAATAGCGAGTTTACTTGGAGAAACTACTGCAGAAACTAAAAGCACCCTTACTAAGCTCAAGAAAATAGCACTTGAAGAAGAGGGTGATATATAGTGGAATATTTTATTGATATAGCACATGACAGTATTAATAAATATGGTGAAGAACTTTGCGGTGACAAAGTAGAAATAAAATATTCAGATGATAGTATAATCATTGTGCTAGCAGATGGACTTGGTAGTGGAGTAAAAGCAAATATACTTGCTACTTTGACTGCTAAAATTGCCGCAACTATGTTAAAAGAGGGTTCGACTATATCAGAAACAGTAGATACAATCATTCATACTTTACCTGTATGTAAAGTTAGAAAACTTGCTTATTCAACATTTACAATAATAAATATATATAATGATGGTATGGTATATATTATAGAATGTGATAATCCTCCTATTTTTTTTATAAGGGATAATAAAATAGTAAATAACTACAAGATAAGTCAGAATATCAATGGAAAGTTGATTAAAGAGAGCAGGTTTAAAATAAAGGAAGGAGATGTACTTACAGTAGTTAGTGATGGGGTTATACATGCAGGTATAGGAGGTATTTTAAATTTAGGTTGGCAGTGGGATAATGTAGCAGAATATTTGGAGAAATTATCAAGAAAACAAAAAAGTGCAAAGAATATTTCAAAGGCACTGGTAAATACATGTAAGAGGTTATATATGGATAAACCGGGTGATGATACAACAGTAGTAACTGTAAAGATAAGAAAACCAGAGGTATTAAATATATTTACGGGACCACCTGAAAACCCAGAAAAAGACCCTTTTGTAGTAAAAGAGTTTATGAATAGCAAGGGAAGGAAAGTAGTATGTGGTGGAACTGCAGCAAAGATAGTAGCAAGAGAAATAGGCGAGGAGCTAGTAACGAATATAAATTATATTGATAAAGAAGTACCTCCAACTGCTGAAATAAAAGGGATAGATTTAGTTACAGAGGGAGTTCTCACATTGAGCAAAACAGTAGAAAAAATAAAATATTTTATGGACTCTTATAGTGAAATTTATACAAAAGATAGTATATACAAAGAAGACGGTGCTTCAAAGCTTGCAAAATTACTTATAGAGGAATGTACTCATATAAATTTTTGGGTTGGAAAAGCTATAAATCCGGCTCATCAGAATCCAGATTTTCCTATGGATTTAAGTATAAAGTTAAAAGTAGTCAATGAATTAGTTGATTTAATGAAAAAATTAGGAAAAAAAGTAAGTCTACAATATGTTTAATATTGGGGTGGAAAATATGAGAAGATTTGAAAATGATGTGCAGTTGATTAAATATGAAGTTTTGAAGGAAGTATCTAAATTAGCTATGGAAAATAAACTTGAAGAAGGGTATTTGAAAATTCCTAAAAAAATTAGTCCGGGACCTAAGCCAAGAACGAGATGTTGTGTATATAAAGAGAGAGCAATAATTGAGGAAAGAGTAAAAATGGCTATGGGGGGCAATAAAGATATAAAAAATGTTATAGAAGTTATAGACATTGCATGTGATGAATGTCCTATAAATAGATATACAGTTACAGAAGCTTGTAGAGGATGTTTAGCTAGATGGTGTCAAGAGACTTGCCCTGTAAATGCTATATATTTTGTAGGTAATAGAGCGTATATTGATACTCAAAAATGTATTGAATGTGGTAAATGCAGACAGGTATGCCCATATAATGCCATTTCAGATGTTAAAAGACCGTGTATAAAGGCATGTGAAGCAGGTGCACTTTCTATTGATAAAGAAAAAAAAGTTGTAATAGACGATGAAAAATGTGTACAGTGTGGTGCATGTGTGTATAAGTGTCCTTTTGGTGCAATTATGGATAAATCTTATATTGTGAATGTGATTAATCTTTTAAGAGATTCTAAAAAGAATAATATTAATGTATATGCTATCATTGCTCCAGCTATTTCGAGTCAATTTACCTATGTGAAGATAGGTCAGTTGGTAAATGGGATAAAGAAATTAGGTTTTCATGACGTAGTAGAAGTTGCTTTAGGAGCAGATATGGTTGCTTTTCATGAAGCAAAAGAAGTTGAAAAAGAAATAGCTGACAAGAAGGTAATGACAAGTTCATGTTGTCCAGCATTTGTTTCTTATATAGAGAAAAATTATCCTGAATTGAAAGATAAAGTTTCAACTTCAGTATCTCCTATGATAGCTATATCTAGATTGATAAAACAAATAGATGACAAGGCAAAGGTGGTTTTTATAGGACCATGTATAGCTAAAAAGCAAGAAATAAATGAAGAAGACATAAAAGGAAGTACAGATTATGTAATAACTTTTGAGGAATTAACTGCTATGATTGATGCAGCAGGAATAAAACTTGAAGAATGTGAAGAAGAACCTTTAAATAATGCATCTTTCTTTGGAAGGATATTTGCTAGAGCTGGTGGATTAATAGAAGCTATAAAACATGTAATAAAAGAGGAAAAATTAAATATAGATTTTAAACCTATAAGTTGTGATGGATTATCTGAATGTGATAAAGCTTTGAAACTTACAAAGTTTGGCAAATTAAATGGCAATTTTATTGAAGGAATGGCTTGTGTAGGTGGATGTATAGGTGGAGCTGCTTCAATACATCATGGACCAAAAGACCGTAGCGAAGTAGATAAGTATGGTAAATTAGCGATTGAAAAGAGTATTAAAGATGCATTGAGAGTAATAGATATTGAAAAAATTAATTTGAGTAGAGGATAAAATTTAATAGATTTTAGATTAATAATTTGAAATAAAAGGTCTATAAGGAAAATCCGGATAGCTGCTAAATATTTAGCAGTTATCCGGATTTTTTAGTTAATTTGTAACCTGCATTTGTACCTTGTAGAGAATTGAGAACTGATAACTAATAACAGCTTATTATATTTTTTGCAAAAACTTTGTTTAAAACTGGCAAAGATGGTATAATGAATAATGAAATTTAATAGAATAAGATAGCAAGGTTTTTTGTCTTTGATTAAATAGGATTAGAGGTGAAAGTTTATGATTAAAAAAAGAACAGCATTTTTTGGAGCAATTATATTAATTGTATTTACAATGTTTGTTACAAGTATTGCAGATAACATGATAGCAATTAAATTAGGTGATAAGGTAGTAATAACTAAAAAAGATTATGATTATATGGTAAAACTTCAAAAAGACTTAGGAAAAATGCTAGAACTTAAAAAATTTATAAAAAAATATTATTATAAACCTGTAGATGATAAAATTTTTGCTGATGGAATTATAAAAGGTTTATTTGAATCTTTAGGAGACCCTTATTCAGTATATATGACAAAGTCAGAGTTTGATAGTTTTAAAACGCAAACTAAAGGAATTTATGGAGGTATAGGAGTAATAGTTAGTCCCGGTAAGGATGGTTACATTACTGTAGTTGCACCTATTGAAGATACGCCAGGTGAAAGAGCAGGGATTATTTCGGGAGATAAAATAGTTAAAGTTAATGATAAAGAGGTAACTGCAGATAAACTTGAAGAAGCTGTGGCTATGATGAAAGGTAAGCCGGGGACTACTGTGGATTTAACACTTATAAGACCTAATAACAAAGAACCTATACATGTATCTATAAAGAGGGAAAAAATTAGACTCAAAACTGTTAAATCTAGAATTATAGATAATAATATAGGTTATATAAAAATAACTATGTTTGATGAAAAGACATCAGAAGATTTTAAAAAACATTTGAGAAATTTAGAGAAAAAAAATATTAAGGGATTGATAATAGATTTGAGAAATAATCCGGGTGGTTCTTTAAATGAATGTGTAAAAATAGCTGATGAATTATTAGGAAAGCAAATTATTGTCTATACTCAAGATAGAACAGGTAAGAAGGAATACAAGTACTCAGATGATAAAAAGAAAGTTAATTATCCATTTGTAATATTAGTAAACGGCGGAAGTGCAAGTGCTTCTGAAATATTGACTGGTGCAGTGAAAGATACAAAATCTGGGGTTATAATAGGTACAACGACTTTTGGTAAAGGATTAGTTCAAATGGTTGATGAACTGCCTGACGGTACAGGATTTAGATTGACAATAGCTCAATATTTTACTCCAAATGGCAATTATATTCATGGTACAGGTATAAAGCCAGATATTGTAATTGATTTGCCTGAAGAATTAAAAGGTAAGATTGAATTAAGTGATGAAGAAGATGTCCAACTTCAAAAAGCTTTAGAAGTATTGAGAAATAAGATAAAATAATTTTTATACCCGGGAGTATCCCGGGTTCAATAATATTTATATAAAGGTGGATAGTTTATGGAGTGGTTAAAATTACTTGTACTTTCTTTTCAATCTATTTTTACAATACTTTTCAATCCTTTTTTTTGGCTGATTATATTTTTAATATATACGCAATATAAAAAGGTTTCTAGAATGGAAATTTCTCTTTTAGGGGAAGAAAAAGCTACTGCAAAGGAGAGAGTTTTTTCTTCTTTTGGTGTAGGGATTTTAGGAGGGGTATTGGGAACATTATTGATGACGGTTTTAGGTGTAACAGTACAGTTAGAAGATTTTAGATATATTTTGCCGCTTGCTATAATACTTATGATGATAAATATAAGGTATTTATGCTTTTCATATGCAGGTGGAATAATTTCTCTTTTTAGTCTTATATTTGGATTTCCAAAAGTAAACGTTTCTAGTATAATCGCAATAGTTGCAGTTTTACATCTTATAGAAAGCATTTTGATAAGGATAGATGGATATAGACATCCAACTCCTATTTTTATAAGACATGATATATATGGTATAGTAGGAGGATTTACTCTTCAAAGATTTTGGCCAATTCCATTTGCAGTTATATTAGTTATATTAGCAAAACTTCAAGGTGCAACAAATATTAATCTTCCAGATTGGTGGCCTTTATTTATACCGAAGGGATTAGATGTAAATAATATAACTCTTCAATTAACTGTTATTGTTGCTGCTTTAGGATATGGAGATATAGCAATAAGTAGTAGTCCAAAAGAAAAAGTTAAAAAATCTTCATTTAGATTAGCTCTATATAGTATATTACTTTTGATTTTAGCTGCAATATCATGTCATATATATATATTTAAATATATTGCATCTTTATTTGCTCC
This sequence comes from Caminicella sporogenes DSM 14501, assembly GCF_900142285.1. Taxonomy (NCBI): domain Bacteria; kingdom Bacillati; phylum Bacillota; class Clostridia; order Peptostreptococcales; family Caminicellaceae; genus Caminicella; species Caminicella sporogenes. The sequence continues at coordinate 69,306 of NZ_FRAJ01000011.1, forward strand.
AATTGCTCATGAAGGGCTAATTATATACAGTCAAAGAGAAGAGAAGAAAAGAAGACCTATATACAAAAATCCTCCTAAGGGAATTACTGTTTTAGATGTAAAAAGAGGTAGTGTTGCTGAAAAAATGGGAATAAAATCGGGAGATATAATTTGGAAAGTAAACAATTATGTTATTGACGAAAAAGAAGATTTATTATATATTTTAAGGCAATTTCCTTCTTTTATATGGATTGAAGTTATAGATGAAAAGGGACGAAGTAATGTACTAGAGTATGCAGATTATTTAAATGGAATAGGTTCTCTTGGAGCAATTATAGTGCCGAGATTTTCAGATGCAGTTGTTTCACCTCAAAATAATATGAGTATTATAAAAAATTTGTTTAAAAAGTTTATAAAGAAATAAGTTATCGATAATGAGAGATTTATGTCTTAAATTGTAGAAATATGATATAATTGTTGATAAGGAAATTAGTGTATGAATTGTGCAGTGTAGGAGGTCTTATATGTTCAATAATTCAAGGATTCCGTATATCAATTTAATACCATTATTTATTGTTATTTTTATATTATATAGGATTATAAATCATATAGATGTTTTTATATTTATTAGTAGAGATTTTTTGACTATATTAAGTCCTTTTATATGGGCATTTGCCATAGCATATCTACTTAATCCAATGATGACTTATCTTGAAAAAAAATTTGGACTTAAGAGGGTTTGGAGTATATTGATTATATATTTATTTACAATAGGACTTATAACAGTAGGAATTACTATAATATTCCCTAAAATTATAAAAAATATAGGTGACATTCTAAAAGATTTACCTGATTATTTTGATAAGACAGAACAGTGGATAACAAGTAAAATTAACAGTTTGAAATTACTTGATAAATATGGAGTAACTGCATATGTTGAAGAAAATATAAATTCAATGATTCAAAAACTTAGTGGTTATTTAAAAAATGTCTTGAGCACAGCAGTTTCAAAGATTATTATTGTTACATCGACTTTTTTAAGAATTATTTTAGCCTTAATAATTTCGGTATATATTTTAAAAGATAAGGAAAAGTTTATAAGAGGAATAAAGAGAATGATGTATGCTTTATTAAATAAAAAAAGCGTAGATAATTTATTTGGATTTTTAATAGAACTAGACCAAATTTTTTCAAAGTTTATAATAGGCAAATTTATTGATTCTTGCATAATAGGAATATTGTGTTTTGTTGGATTAATAATAATTGATGCTCCTTATTCGCTTCTTTTAAGTATAATAGTAGGCATAACAAATATGATACCTTACTTTGGACCGTTTATAGGTGCTATACCGGCAGTGGGAATAACTCTTTTTTATAGTCCTGTAAAGGCTTTATGGGTTTTACTGTTTATACTTGCACTTCAGCAATTTGACGGACTTTGGCTTGGACCTAAGATATTGGGAGATAAAGTAGGTTTAACTCCATTTTGGATAATTTTAGCTATAGTACTTGGGGGAGGAGCATTTGGAGCTATAGGTATGTTTTTAGGAGTTCCAATATTAGCAGTTATTAAAGTATTTTTTGAGAGGTATATAAACAGAAAATTAAAAACTCGAAAATTGGATATATAGTGTTTTGTTTATCAATAGTAAAATGACAAATTACTGATGAGCATCAGTAATTTGTCATTTTTTAATTATAAAAATAAGTATTTTTTGTTGTAGAAATTATATATTTAGGCAAGAAATAAAAAAAAATAAAAAAATTTTATTTTATCGACAAATAGTAACAATATTTTTGGAAAAATTTTGATATTATATACATGGTAAAAAAAGTATGTTGTTTAATTTATTTTACGGGGGATTAAAAAATATGTTAAATTATGTATTTATTACGATTTTAGTTTCTTTTCCGGAAACGTTATTAATACTTTTATTAGGTTTAAACCTTTCTAATATAATACATATTAATAATTTAACTGTTTTTATTATTGCATTTATACAATCGATAATTGCTTTATTAACGAGAATACTTAATATAGATTTAGGAATTCATACGATAATACAGATTATATCACTATATTTATTGATTGTATTATTTTTAAAATTGAAGTATTACAAAGCAATTATTCCGGTATTAATAGGTTCTCTATTACAGGGTATAATGCAGAGTATTTCATTACCTATAATTAGTTGTATCTTAGGTGTAGAATTAGTTGATTTATATAATAATCCAAGAAATATAGTCATATTATTTATTCCTATATTGATAATATCGTCTATATTATTAGTGATAGTGAGAAAAAGGCATATCGTGTTTTGCGATATAAGTAGTTAGAAGGGGATTATCATGGAGAATAAAAAAAAATATATTATAATTTCGACTATGTTATTTCAGACACTGCTAATAATTATTTATAATATATCGATATTAGGGTCATCTACATTAGTTAATCTTAAAAAGAGTATTCCTTTTTTTAATATATTTATTGGTGTAACAACTATTTTAATACTTATTTCTTTTAAGGAAATAAACGATTATGAGAAAAAGGAAGCTGAACTTAGACTAATGAAATCTAATATGAAAAATGTAGAGGAATTAATAACTTTACTGCGAACACAGAGACATGAATATTTAAGTCATATACAGGCTATAGGTGCAATGCTCTATCTTGAAGAATATAAGGAATTAAATAAATATTTAAGGGGAATTTCGACAGAGTATAGATTTACGAATGAAATTGTTAGATTAGGACATCCTGCTTTAACAGCATTAATAAATACTAAAAGGGAATTAGCTAAGGAACAAGGTATAGCATTTTATATTAAATGCAAACATAAAATTAATCTAGAAAATATTAATTCATGGGATTTGTGCAGTTTGTTTTCTAATTTGATAGAAAATGCTATAGAAGCTGCTTTGGCATCAGAAGGCAAAAAGTGGATAAAAATTATGATAGATAAGAAATATGATAAATATATCTTTAAAATAGAAAATACAGGTAAAATAAAAGATGAAATAAAAGATAAAATATTTGAAGCAGGTTTTACTACACAAACTTCTGTTGGAAGAGGATATGGACTATATATAGTAAAGAAAATAGTGAGTAAGTATGAAGGAACTATAAATTTTAAAAATACAGATAAAGGAACAGTTGTGTTTACGATTTCTTTGCCAAGTGAGGTAAATAAGTATGATAAAAAAGTTAGCTGATAATATTGCTTATTATATATCTAAAGAACTAGGTTATAATGATGAAAAAAGTGAAATACTTTCATATGGCTTGGAAATTTTTCTTGGAACTACGATAAAATTATTGAGCATATCAGTTTTTGCATATTTTTTAAATACTTTTGAAACTACCATGATAGTATTAATATCATTTATAATATTCAGACGTATAATTGGTGGAACACACTGTAATACATATAATAAATGTTACTTTTTAAGTATATTTTTAATTTTAATGTTGGGGATATTGGGAAATATTATAAAACTTTCACAAGAGAGTAACTATATAGCGATTTTGTCAGTTTATATATTTGCAGTAGTATCATCTGTTTTATGGGTTCCAGCAGGAACAGAAAAGAAAATGATAAGAAATAAGAATTTAAGAAAAAAAATAAAAGTCAAAACTATTCTGCTTTTAAGTATATGGTTGGGGGTTGTATTTTATTTAAGCAAAAACAGTTTATATTACAGTTATATCTTTTCAAGCCTATTAGGTGTTGTATCTGCATTTTTATTTACAACACCTTTAGGATATAGACTTATCAATTTTAAACAACTTAAGATGAATCTTAAGCAAGGGGGGGAATAGAGAATGCTAAAGCAAATTAAAACATTCTTGTTAACATCAGCAGCTAGTGTATTAACATTAGTAGCTATGACTGGTGTTAGTACTAAAAGCATGTGGTTGCTTTATGAGCCAGATGCACCAAAGAGCTTAAAGAAAAATTTTTAATTTAAAGATGAACATGTAATAAAAAAGTAAAAAAACAGTAAATATTTGTTTATGATATTATATTTAAGTCATATGGAATGTGCATTTTGTATATCTCCATATGACTATTTTTTTACATAAGAAAATATTTTGAATTGTATTTTTCAATGAAATATTTTTTGTTATTTGAAATTATTTTAAGTAAGTTTATGAGGTTGTCTATTTCGGCAAAATTGTTGTATAAACCAAAACTTATTCTTACCATTCCAGGATGAGGCATATCAGGATTTTTAATACGTTCGTCTATTATTTTTTTATTTATGTTTAATAGTCTGTGTATATAAGGGTGAGCACAAAAGCATCCATTTCTTACTGCAATACCGCCTTCATAAGAGAGGATATTGGCTAAAATTTCATGGTGAATTCCTTTGATGTTGAAAGTAATTATACCTAATCTGTCTTTATAATTATTTGTGTCTCCATACAGAATAATGTCTGGCACTTCTTTAAGTCTTTTTATTACATAGTTTAATAGTTTTTTTTCATGTTCAAAAATATTTTCCATTCCTATTAGGCTTAATGTATTTATTGCAGAAATCAGAGCTATTACGCCGATTATATTAGGAGAACCTGCTTCATCTTTATGGGGAGATTTTGCCCATTTAATATAATCATGGGTAACTATATCTATAGTTCCTCCACCTGAGTATTCAGGTTCTCCTTTTTCAAAGGTTGATTTAGGACCAATTAAAACACCTATTCCAAAAGGTGCATACATTTTATGAGCCGAAAAAGCTAAGTAGTCAATGTGTTCTGGAGAATTTTTAGGTTTCATATCAATTGGTGCATGAGATATTAATTGAGCAGCATCTACTAAAATTTCTGCACCATATTTGTGGGCTAATTTAGCAATTTCGTGTATTGGATTTATATAGCCTGTTACATTTGAAGCACCTGTGACAGTTACTAATCTAACGGAATTTTTATATTTGTTGAGTTTGTTTTTTAAATCAGCAATTGATAAACGACCTTTACTATCTACTTCAATATAGTCTATATTAAATCTTTTTCGCCAAGGCAAGTCATTGGAATGGTGTTCCATTAATGTAGATAGTACTACATTTTTATTTTTTTCTGGTAGGAGTCTATGAGCTAATTTATTTATTGCTTCAGTAGTATTTTTTACGAAAATTATTGTATCACTGTTTAGATTTGCATTTATAAATTCCATAATTGTTTCTCTGGATTCTTCATACATTCTTGATGAATATTTTGATTTATAACCTGTTCCGCGGTGAATGGAAGAATACCAAGGAGCAAATCTATTTATATCATTTATGACTGTTTTAAATGGAGGAGTAGTAGCAGCATTATCAAAATTTATAGCAGTAACATATTTACCATTTGATAAAGGAACTTTACAATTGATTCCGACTATTTCGTTTCTTATATTTAATTGTATTTTTTTATCTATCATACTTTCACCTACCGAATCCATTGTATAATATCAATTTATTCGAAAAATATAGTTATTGTGATATTAAATTTAATATAATATTTATATTTTATTGACTTAAATGTAAAAGAATTATATAATTTATTCAATGAAGCGAACTAATGTTTGAAAAAAGTTTAGGGGTAGGGGTGCTGTATATGAATGAATTTAAAGTAGTTTCAGATTATAAACCTACTGGTGATCAGCCAAAGGCAATTGAAGAATTAAGTAAGGGAATAAGAGAAGGAATAAAACATCAAACTTTACTTGGCGTTACTGGTTCTGGAAAAACTTTTACTGTTGCAAATATAATAGAAAAGGTTCAAAAACCAACTCTTGTAATAGCTCATAATAAAACTTTGGCTGCTCAGTTGTGCAGTGAGTTTAAAGAGTTTTTTCCAAATAATGCAGTTGAGTTTTTTGTAAGTTATTATGATTATTATCAGCCTGAAGCTTATGTAGTTCAAAGTGATATGTATATAGAAAAAGATGCATCTATTAATGAAGAAATAGACAAACTAAGACATTCAGCTACAGCAGCATTATTTGAAAGAAAAGATGTGATAATAGTTGCAAGTGTTTCATGTATATACGGTCTTGGTGACCCTATTGATTATAAAAATATGGTACTTTCTTTAAGACCCGGAATGATAAAGAGTAGAGAAGAAATATTAGAAAAGCTTGTAGAGATACAGTATGTGAGAAATGATGTAAGCTTTACTCGTGGTACTTTTAGAGTAAGAGGAGATATTATAGAAATTTTTCCGGCTTCATCTTCTGAAAATGCTGTAAGAATAGAGCTCTTTGGAGATGAAGTAGATAGAATAACAGAAGTAAATGCACTTACAGGGCAAATTATAGGCGTAAGAAATCATGTTGCAATTTTTCCTGCTTCTCATTATGTAACTGAAAGAGAAAAATTGGAAATGGCTATTAAAGACATAGAAAAGGAGCTTGAGGAAAGAGTTAAAGAATTTAAGGAGCAAGGTAAATTAATTGAAGCACAGAGAATATATCAGAGAACAAAGTACGATATAGAAATGTTGAGAGAAGTAGGATTTTGTCAAGGTATAGAAAATTATTCAAGACATATTTCAAGGAGAAAACCGGGAAGCAGACCATTTACATTAATAGATTATTTTCCGGATGATTTTCTTTTAGTAATAGATGAATCGCATGTTACTATTCCACAGATTAGAGCTATGTATGGTGGAGACCGTTCTAGAAAGGAAAATTTAGTTGAATATGGATTTAGATTGCCTTCAGCATATGATAATAGACCTTTGAATTTTGAAGAATTTGAAAGTCTTATAAATCAGGTTATTTATGTAAGTGCCACTCCCGGACCTTATGAGAGGGAAAAAAGTCAAAAAATAGTTGAACAGATAATAAGACCTACAGGGCTTCTTGACCCGGAAATAGATGTAAGACCTGTAGAAGGGCAGATAGATGATTTATTAGGAGAGATAAATAAGAGAGTAGAAAAAAATCAAAGAGTGTTAGTAACGACACTTACAAAGAAAATGGCAGAAGATTTAACTGACTATTTAAGAGAAGTAGGTGTTAAAGTAAGATATATGCATTCAGATATAGATACTTTAGAGAGAATGGAAATTATTAGAGATTTAAGACTTGGTAGATTTGATGTATTAGTGGGTATAAATCTTCTCAGGGAAGGATTAGACATTCCAGAAGTTTCATTAGTAGCTATACTTGATGCTGATAAAGAAGGTTTTCTTCGTTCTGAAACTTCTCTGATACAGACTATAGGTAGAGCTGCTAGAAATATAGAAGGCAAAGTAATAATGTATGCTGATACGATAACAAAATCAATGAAATGTGCTATTGATGAAACAAATAGAAGGAGAAGATTGCAATCAGAATATAATAAAAAGCATGGTATTGTTCCAAAGGGTATAAAGAAGGGAATTAGAGATGTTATTGAGGCTACAAAGGTTGCTGAGGAAGATGTAAAATATGGAGTGGATATGTTTGAAAATTTAGATAGAGATGATATGTTGGAAATTATTGATAATCTGGAAAAAGAGATGTATGAAGCTGCGGCAAACCTTCAATTTGAAAGGGCAGCTGAACTTAGGGACAAAATAGCTAAGCTTAAAGAAAAATTATCTTAGGTTAAGGTTTTTATATTAGTTAAGGGTTAGAATTTAAGAGTTGAGAGTTTAAAAAGCCTAGAGGAATCTTTCTAAAACTTTAAACTTGTAGCTTACAACTTGGAACTTATAATGATGAGGTGAAATAATGTCTAAGAAGTATATATATATAAGAGGAGCTAAGGAACATAATCTTAAAAATATAGATGTAAAGATACCAAGAGATAAGTTTGTTGTTATAACGGGATTGAGTGGTTCAGGAAAGTCATCGCTGGCATTTGATACAATATATGCTGAAGGACAGAGAAGATATGTTGAAAGTCTTTCAGCTTATGCTCGTCAATTTTTAGGACAGATGGAAAAGCCAAATGTAGAGTATATAGAAGGATTATCTCCTGCAATTTCTATAGACCAAAAGACTACTAGTAAAAATCCCCGTTCAACAGTGGGAACTGTTACTGAAATTTACGATTATTTAAGACTTTTATTTGCAAGAATAGGTATTCCGCACTGTCCTGTTTGTGGTGTTGAAATTACCCAGCAGACAGTAGACCAGATAGTAGATAAGGTTATGCAGCTCGAAGAAAGAACAAAAATACAGATTTTATCACCAATAATTAGAGGTAAAAAAGGAGAGCATAAAAGAGAACTTGAAAGAATAAAAAAAGATGGATTTGTAAGGGTTAGAATAGATGGTGAAATTAGAGAAATATTTGAAGATATAAAACTTGAGAAAAATAAAAAGCATACTATAGAAGTAGTTGTCGACAGATTGATAATTAGAGAGGGGATAGAAAAAAGACTTACTGATTCTATTGAAACTGCTTTAAAATTATCTGATGGATTAGTTATAATTAATGTCATAGGTGAAAGAGATTTATTATTTAATACGAAATTTTCCTGTCCGGAACACGGCATAGGAATTGAAGAACTTGAACCGAGAATGTTTTCATTTAACAGTCCTTATGGAGCTTGTCCAGACTGTAAAGGTATAGGATATTTATTAAAGGTTGACCCTGAGCTTATCATACCAAATAAAAATTTGACAATTAGAGAAGGAGCAATAGCTCCTATAGCTAATAGTGGAGAAGGAACTTATTATCATCAAATGATATTGTCATTAGTAAAGCTACACGGAGTAGATTTAGATACGCCTGTGAAGGATTTGCCAAGGGATTTTATAACAGAACTTTTATATGGTACGGGAGATAGAAGTATTGAATTTACTTATGAAAGCAGATATGGTTTTAGAAAATATAAAGCGCCGTTTGAAGGAATAGTAAATAACCTTGAAAGAAGATACAGAGAAACAAATTCAGATTATATTAGGGATAAGATAGAAGAATATATGAGTTTAAATGCATGTGAAACTTGTAAGGGGACAAGATTAAATAAAGTGTCTTTATCTGTAACTGTAGGAGAGAAAAATATAGCAGAAGTAACAGATTTATCAGTGAAAAAGGCTTTAGAGTTTTTTAATAATCTAAAACTTGATAAAAAACGAGAAATAATTGCTGAGCAAATTCTTAAGGAAATAAAGGGAAGATTAAAATTTTTAGAAAATGTAGGTTTGGATTATTTGACTTTATCTCGTTCAGCTGGAACTTTATCAGGTGGAGAATCTCAAAGGATTAGATTAGCTACGCAGATAGGTTCAGGTTTAGTTGGAGTTTTATATATATTAGATGAACCAAGTATTGGACTTCATCAGAGAGATAATGAGAAACTTTTAAAAACTTTAAGAGATTTAACTGATGTTGGAAATACTTTGATAGTTGTAGAACACGATGAAGATACAATGTTAGCTGCTGACCATATAATAGATATAGGTCCGGGGGCAGGAGAGCATGGTGGACAAATAATAGCACAGGGAACTGTAGAAGATATAATGGAAAATGAAAATTCAATAACAGGACAGTATTTAAGTGGAAAGAAAAAAATTGAAATACCAGAGAAGAGAAGAAAGCCAAATGGCAAATTTATAAAAGTTATAGGGGCTAGTGAAAATAATTTAAAAGAGATAAATGTAAAATTTCCATTAGGAGTTTTTACATGTGTTACAGGCGTTTCAGGTTCAGGAAAAAGTACTCTTGTAAATGAAATATTGTATAAAAAAGCTGCTATGGAGCTGCATAAATCTAAGAAGAAGCCTGGAAAGCATATAGATATAAAAGGACTTGAATATATAGACAAGGTAATAGATATTGACCAATCGCCTATAGGGAGAACTCCGCGGTCTAATCCTGCTACTTATACTGGAGTATTTGACTATATAAGGGATTTATTTGCACAAGTGCCTGAAGCTAAAATGAGAGGATATAAAAAAGGCAGATTCAGTTTTAATGTAAAAGGTGGAAGATGTGAGGCTTGCAAAGGTGATGGCATAATAAAGATAGAAATGCATTTTCTGCCAGATGTTTACGTTCAGTGTGATGTATGTAAGGGAAAGAGGTATAATAGAGAAACGTTGGAAGTTAAATATAAAGGCAAAAACATATCAGAAGTTTTAAATATGACAGTTGAGGAAGCATTAAAGTTTTTTGAAAATATTCCTGCTATAAAGAGGAAACTTCAGACTCTTTATGACGTTGGACTTGGATATATAAGACTTGGACAGCCATCAACTCAATTATCTGGTGGAGAAGCTCAAAGGGTTAAACTGGCAACGGAGCTTAGCAAGAGAAGTACTGGGAAAACTCTTTATATATTAGATGAGCCTACGACAGGTCTTCATATTGCAGATGTGCATAGATTAATAGGAGTTTTGAACAAGCTTGTAGACAGTGGGAACACAGTTGTGGTTATAGAACATAATTTAGATGTGATAAAATCTTGTGATTATATTATTGATTTAGGGCCAGAGGGTGGAGATGGAGGAGGAATGATAGTAGCACAGGGTACTCCTGAAGAAGTAGCAAAGGTTAAGACTTCTTATACTGGATTTTTTTTAAAAAAGATATTTTCAAAAGAATAGTCATCTGAATAGTCAGATGACTATTCTTTTGACTTTAAGACTTTAAGAGTTTAGTTTTACTGTGAAATTCATTTTGAAGTTCATGAAGTCTTTTTGTACCTTCTATGCGTTTTTGTCTCATTTCTTCTTGTATCTGTCTAGTTTCATCAATTCCCTGCATGATAGTTTCCCATGTCTTTTCTAGAGTTTCCAATTGAATAGCTCCACCAGAAGACAATTTGGATATGAGTTTTGACTGCAAAGCAGTATTTTGTGCATTTCGCAATAAGAGTTCATTAGTTTTTTCATCAAGTGCGGCCATAGCTTTAGCTTGTATAGATTGTCTTTTTAAAGTTATGGCTTGAGTTAATGACTGTTTAAATATAGGTATAGTTACAATAAAAGCAGAGTTTATTTTTCTAATTAGATTGTAATTTCCCTTTTGAATTAATTTTATTTGTGGCATAGTTTGAAGTGCAACATTTTTTGCAAGTTCTAAATCGTATATTCTCTGTTCGAGCATTTCAATGAGCTGGTATCCATTTGACAAATTTATTTGGTCTATTTGTTCATTTGATTGACTGGCTCTACGTTCAAGTTCAGGGATAAATTTAGTTTTTAATTCATTTAAAACGAGATTACCGGCTTGGATGTATTTTTCAAGCATTTCATAATATTCCATATTTTTTTCAAACATTTCATTTAGCATATTGTTTGTTTCTTTTATTTCAGCTTCATACTGTTTAAGTTGCACATAGATTTTATCTATTTCACTGCCCATAGTGTGGTATTTTTTAAAAAGATGGTCTATAGAATTTTTTGTCTTTTTTAAGAGCTTTTGAAAAAAACTTGGTTTCTTTTCTTCAAAGTCTTTAATATCGAATTTTTCCATAATTTTGTTGAGTTGGGTAATTAGAGCACCAGAATCTTCTACGGAAGAAGTTTCAATTGCATGGAGTATTTCATCGGCAAATTTAGAAATTTCTTGTGCTGTCTGCTGTCCAAAGTTCATTATTGATTCAGCATTGTTAATGTCTATTTGTTTTGATATTGCTATGACTTCAGGTGAATTTTGTACTTTAGTTGCAATTTCATTTGTTACTTTTTCAAGACTTAAAGATTCTTCCTGCTGATTATTGTTGATAGTATCATTTAAGTTATTATTCATATGTATTTCCTCCCATCAGTATTGATTAATTTTTTAAATTTACAGACCAAATAAGTCAGCAAAAAAGGATTTTCTCTTGTTTTTATTTAAATTATTAAAATCTGGTAGTGATAAATCAAAAGCAATAGATTCAAGTTTATGAATGTCATAGTATTTTTCGGATAATCTCTGTTCTATGTTATTGTATCCAGTAGGTGTAAATATCAAAATATCAAATCCCATTAAATACAAAAATCCAATTATAATTGAGTCTTCAAGGCTAAATATATTTTCATTATTGTCATATATAATGAGTTTAGGTATTTTAAAAGGATAGTCAAATAGCTGTATCAAATTTAGATATCTTTTATCCATATTTAAAATAGTTAATAAAATTATTTGTTTAAATTCAAAATCAATTGTTTTATTAAAAATAGGTAGTTTAAATAAATCATTTATTTTATTGATTATAGTATTTTGAAGTGGAGTTTTCAAATATGAAAACTTGTATAAACTGCTTTCAAATAAACGATTTTTATCTACTGAACCATCTTTATTGAATAGACTTTTAGAAAAATATAAATCTGAACCCGAATAAAGTTTATTAGTAAATGGAATAGAAGGTATAAACAAAGTGTTTTCTGAATTTTTGAAATTTACAAATTCGTTCCAATATGTTTGAATATCTTTATAAACTCCACTTATTTTAGCAAATAAATTTGGAATATATACAGTGTTGTTTTCTATTTTAAATCCACTTCGTAATCTTGCTTCTTCATTCCAAAGAATTTTCAATTCATCATAAGTTGTTTTTAAGGTTACAGGCTGAATATAATACGTTTCAAACTGCCACGGTTTATAAAGTCCATCTTGTTCACTGTATATAATATTTGAAATTTCTCTAGATGCTTTAAAAGCTTCAGTTTCGTATCTTATGAGTATTTCACTTTTTGGAAATTCTTTTAGTGCCGATTTTTTAGGCAGTTCAATGATTTTTGAATGTTTATTATCTTTATCGATTAAAGGAAAATTACTATCAGAAAAAGAGTTTATATATAAAATATCACATCCTAACTTCGACATTAGTATTAAAAAGTATACTTCATGGCTTTTTATTTCACCATAATAGAGAATTTTAGGATTATAAATATCAATTTGTTCTCTATTTGAGTAATTAAAATTATCGAATAGTGTTAAAGCGTATTCATAAATCCAGCCTAACAATTTGAGACTGAAGTTTTTAATTTTTGTCAAATTTATATTTTTTTCATTTTGTACATATAAATTCAATATGTATTTAAAATTTTGAATAATTGAGTTGTTGAGTATATTATCTTTCGTTTTAATAAATGCATCAGATTCTTTAAAAAGATAAACTAATACATCTATTTGAGAAGAATCAAAGTTGTCAAAATGTTTCCAAATACTATTTGTTTTGTTAATTAGTTCATTATTGGCTATAGCAGGTATTCTATCTGTAAATTTTATGTATAGATTTTCAAATTGTGATAGTTTTTTATCAAGTCTAAACAGTTCATTGTAATATTCTTCTTCTATTTCATTTATACCTATATATCTATAAAAATATATAGGTATAATAGGTATAGGATGTGAAATAAAACCACTTCTCTTATTAAGTGGAGTTGTAATATCTTCAAACAAATTATTAGATGTTTTAAGAGAAGTATTAATAATATTTTCAAAATTTATTTCTTCAGTAATTTTTAAATTTTTATTTGAAGTATTAATTATATTATTATTTTTAATTGAAAGTACATTTTCTTTTTTACTGTTTTCAGGAAATTTTTTCAAAGGTGCTGTTTTCGGCAGTCTGAAAACTTTCGAGTAAGTTTTTTTTCTGTCGATTAGGTCGAAATCTCCATCAGAATGAGAATTTATATATAATATGTCACATCCTAACAGAGATAAAAAAATTAAAAAATATATTTCATGTCTTTTAATATTTCCATAAAAAATCAATTTTGGGTTGTATATTTCAGTTTTAGAATTTGAATATTCAAAATTGTTAAATAGCTTAGGAGTATATTTATTTATCCAAGTTAGTAATTTTAGAGAAAAATTTTTTATTTTTGTAATATTAATATTTTGTTCTCTTATAATATATAAATTAAACACAGTTTTAAATGCTTCGACTACAGAGTTGTTTAATAGATTATCTTTAAATTTTGGCAGAGTATTTAAATTTATAAGAGATGTCATTATATAATCTTTTTTAGTCATGTCAAAATTTTTTATATTATTCCACATAGGAATAGTTTTATTTACTATTTCATTATTTATAGGAAGGGGTAGACCGTTTGTAATTTTCAAATATAAATTATTTAAATTTGAAAGTTTCATATCAAGATTATGTAAATCATCAAAATATTCTCTTTCGTTTTCTTTAATGCCTATATATCTATAAAAATAAAGTGGAATTGAAGGAATTGGATTTTGTATAAAGCCTTGTCTTTTGTGTAAAGGTAATAATATATCTTCTAATATATTTTTTGATTCCAATAAAATTGGATTAATAATTTTCCTGTAATTTATCAAAAATTAATGCCTCCCTTCAAAAGAGTTTAAAGGTTTTAAATTTACAGTATATTATAATTATTAGTATATCATATATATTGATAAACAGTATCAAACTTTAAGAAAAAAGAAAATATGCATATAGTATCAGTTAAAAATTAAAAAATATTAAAGTTGAAGTTAATATTTGAAATTTAGAACATGAAATTTGAAGCTGAATTATTATGTAATATGCCTGTAATAAATTTAATAAAATTTTAAGTTAAAGATGAGGTTAAAAAAGTTTTTTATAGAAGGATTTTTTTGCATATTATAGAATAAGTATGTTATATCGTTGTTGCTGTGTTGTAAAAAATAAAATTATATAGGAGGAATTGCAGTGTTTAGTTGGATCAATAATTTTGGTTTAGCAGTGGTTGTACTAATATTTATGTCATGGGTTGTTAGTAAAGCTTCCGACAAGTTAGGCGATGTACTGCATGTACTAGGAATAAAACTTAGAATTCCTACATCTGTTCGTGGAGCAACATTTGATGCTATAAGTTCATCATTTCCAGAGTTTACTACAGCTATGATAGCAGTTTTAATTTATAAAAGATTTGCTGATGTAGGTGTGCCAACAATAGCGGGTTCAGGTATCTTTAATATTTTACTTATTCCTATGGCAAGTATTTTTGCATTTAAAGGAAAAGATTTATTGCTAAAGGTGGAAAAGAAAGTAATATATAGAGATATGATTTTTTATACAATAGCTATTGGTGCACTTGCATTGTTTACTTATTTAGGAAAATATACACCTTTTACAGGTGTTGTACTTGTGGTAATATATGTTTTTTACATAAGTGTTCTCTACAGAAATACTCAAAGTTATAGAAGAGAGCTTACACAAAATGAAATAAGTAAGGAAAAAAGAGAATTAGAAGAATTTTTAGAAGAAGAAGAGGAAGAAGATGTAGAAGTAGATATGGGTTATGGTGCAATTGTACTGTGGATTGCTATAAGTATATTTTTTATTTGGATTAGTATAGATGCCATTATTCAGTCTGCGATAGTTATATCTTCAACTCTCAATATTCCTCAGTATGTAGTTTCTGTAATAATTATTGCAGCTTGTACTTCAATACCAGATACACTTTTGTCAGTTAAATCGTCAAGGATGGGTGATGCTGAAGGGGCTATTTCAAACGCTGTAGGTTCAAATATATTTGATATATGCGTATGTTTAGGATTGCCTATGATTATTGCAGGAAAAACTATACCTGCCAATTTTGGACAAAATATAGGTTCGTTTATATTTTTAATAGTTTCAATGTTTACGACAGCACTATTATTACTAAAAGAAAAAGGAGTTACTAAAAAAGATGCATATATTATGCTTGGAATTTATATCTTATTTTTAGGCTATGTTATAGGAGTTGCATTAAATTTATTTGCTTAAAGAATTAAAATGATTAAAAAGTAAGAATTTTTAAAAGGCACTGGAGATTTTAACTAACAACTTGGAATGTGGAACATGTAGTTAGGAACTATTAAAAGAAAAGAGGGGTAAAATGTTTAATTTTAGTGTTTATCAAGAGCTAACTTGTATAGCTGAAGGAAGTGGTCAATTTTATTGTAGAGTTGGAGCTATGGTAGCATATAAGGGAAATTTTACTTCAGAAAAAGTGCTTTTAGACCCAAACAGTAGAAATCAGGGATTACTTAGGTCAGTAATGAATTTGGCATCTAGAAAATTGACGGGTGAAAATATACCGCTTATGAGGGTTAGTGGTAGCGGAACGTATTATATGGCAAATAGGGCTCGTCATATAAGTGTAATAACACTAGAGCCGGGACAAAGTATAGGTGTAGAAAGTGAAAATCTCTTAGCATTTACGGAAGATTGTAAGTATGGTGTTCGTTTCATAGGTGTGGGAGTTGTATCTCAAAAGGGATTGTTTACTACTAATTTAACTGCGATAGGTAAAAATCCTCAGGTAGTTATTACGACAGAAGGCAACCCGATAGTTCTTGAAACGCCATGTGTAGTAGACCCTGATGCTGTAGTTTGTTGGACCGGACCAGACCCTCAGTTTAAATTTGATGTGAATTGGAAAACTTTTATAGGCCAGTCATCAGGAGAGTCTTATTGTTTTGAATTTACACAGCCGGGTGAAATAGTTATAATTCAACCTTCTGAGAGAATTTCAGGTTTAGATATAGGTATAGATTAATGACCATTTGAAAGGATTGAAATAAATGGCAATTAAAATTGATGTGGGAAAAAGAGATGGCTTTCCATTTAAAGAAGGTAAGTACAAAAATTCAAAAGTTACAATAGATGTAGGCATAAAAACAAGACGAAATCCAAATATAAAGTTTATAGATGGTATAAAGCCAAATATTTATGATGATGTAAAAAAACAAACAGGTTTTAATTATCAAACTGCTGTACCTAAAAAAGTTAAAAAGGAAGTTAATATTGACAAAAGTAAAGGTATAAAGTTAAGAAGTGGGCAGAAAATAAGCCTTACTCAAAAAATTCCTAATTTATCTAAGTTACTAGTTGCATTAGAATGGAATTTGAAAAATACAACTCAATATCCATTAGAACTCGATACATCAATATTTATGGTTAATTTAAATAATAAAACAGAAGAAAAGGATTTTATATTCTATAATAATTTAAAAAGCAGATGTGGAGGTGTAGTCCTTAAAGCAGACCACAGTACTGGATTATTAGAGGGATTTGATGAGATGGTACAGTTAGATTTGAATAAGATACCTTCGCATATACAAAAACTTGCATTTACTGTGACAATAGATCAGGCAGATGAAAGAAATCAAAATTTCAATTTAGTTTCAGATGGATATTTTAAAGTTATAGATGGAGAAAATAAAACTGAAATATTAACATATAGATTTGATGAGCAGTTGTCAATTGAAACTGCAATAGTTGTAGCAGAGATATATAGATATAAAGATGAATGGAAAATTAATGCAGTAGGAAGAGGTTTTAAAGGTGGATTGAAGGCATTGTGTGATAATTATGGTATAGAAACAGAGTAAACTTGTTAATTTGGTTTATTTTGTAAAAAAATAAAATAAAAAGTATTAATTTGGGAGGTAATATTATGGCTGTTAGTTTAAAAAAAGGACAAAAAGTTGATTTGACAAAGACAAATCCGGGACTTACTAAAGTAGTAGTTGGACTAGGATGGGATACAAATAAATATGATGGAGGACATGATTTCGATTTAGATGCAGCTGCATTTTTATTAGGAGAAAATGGAAAAGTATTATCAGATGAGGATTTTGTATTTTATAATAATTTGAATCATAAATCAGGAGCTGTTGTTCATCTTGGAGATAACCTTACTGGAGAAGGTGAAGGAGATGATGAACAGATAAAAATTGATTTGAGTAAAGTACCTGCTGATTATCAAAAGATTGCATTTACTGTAACAATTCATGAAGCACAGGCAAGAAATCAAAACTTTGGACAGGTATCAAATGCCTTTATTAGAATTTTTAATGAAGAAACAAATGAAGAATTAATCAGATATGATTTAAGTGAAGATTTCAGTATAGAAACTGCTATAGTAGTTGGAGAGCTGTATAGACATAATGGAGAGTGGAAATTTAGTGCAGTTGGAAGTGGTTTTGAAGGTGGTTTAGCAGCTCTTTGTAGAAACTTTGGAATAAATATATAGTCTGTTTTAAAATTTTTAGGCAATAAGAGTTAAGAACAGAGTTCTTAACTCTTATTGTTAAGCTAAAATTTTATATATTTAAATTTTAGAAGTATATAACTAAATTATATTTTATGTTTTATGAAAGGGGTTATTAAATATGACAATAGTTTTAAAAAAAGGGCAAAAAGTTGATTTGACTAAAGATAATCCGGGACTTAAAAAGGTTATAATTGGATTAGGTTGGGATACAAATAAGTATTCAGGAGGATTTGATTTTGACCTTGACGCTTCTGCATTTTTGTGTGGGGAAAATGGTAGAGTCAGAAGCGAACAGGACTTTATATTCTATAATAATTTAGAACATTCAAGTGGTTCAGTTATACATACTGGAGATAATAGAACTGGAGAAGGCGAAGGAGATGATGAGCAGATACTTATAGACTTTTCAAAAGTGCCTGAAAATGTGCATAAGATAGCTATAACAGTTACTATATATGATGCTGTTAAAAGGGGACAAAATTTCGGACAGGTATCAAATGCATTTGTAAGAGTAGTAGATGAGGAGACAGGTAGAGAAATACTACGATATGATTTAACTGAAGAATTTTCAGTTGAAACAGCTCTTGTAGTTTGTGAATTATATCGTTATAAGGGAGAATGGAGATTTAGTGCAGTTGGAAGTGGATTTCAAGGTGGATTGGCAGCTCTTTGTAAAAATTACGGTTTAGATGCTGAATCAGAATAATATTCAGATAAGATGAAAGGGGAATTATTATGAGCATTAATTTAAAAAAAGGTCAGAGAATAAGTTTGACAAAAGATAATCAAGGTTTATCAAAAATAATGGTAGGATTGGGATGGGACCCAGTTAAAAAAGGAAGCGGTGGATTATTGGGAGCTTTGTTTGGTGGGGGTGCTCCAGATATAGACTGTGATGCTTCAGTACTTATGCTAGATGCAAATGATAAGATAAAAGATAAGAATGATATAATTTACTTTGGAAATTTGACAAGTAAATGTGGAAGTGTTCGTCATATGGGAGATAATCTTACAGGAGAAGGCGAAGGAGATGACGAACAGATAATGATAGATTTAAACAAAGTTCCTGCAAATATTCAAAAACTTGTTTTTGTAGTAAATATTTATGATTGTGTAAGACGCAAACAGGATTTTGGAATGATACAAAATGCATTTATACGTATTGTAAATATGGCAAACAATCAGGAACTGGTAAGGTTCAATTTAACTGAACAATACAGTGGAAGAACAGCACTATTTGTTGGTGAAATTTATAGGCACAATAATGAATGGAAATTTGCAGCTATCGGTGAAGGAACAAATGATACTTCATTAAAGGATATAGTTCAAAGGTTTGCGTAAAGGGAGATGAGATTATTCATCTCCTATATAAATTTTAAGCAAAGAGGTTGTGAATTTATGAAACATTTTAATTTTTTAAATGAGGAGCAGAGTAAAGAAATATTTTTTAAACAGCCTGAATTTATTGATAGAGACAGCAGTAGAGAAGTAATTGCTAGAGCATTAGGAGCTACTTTGTATATGCCTGCTACAAAGCGAAAAATTGCAGAAGATATAATTAAAAAGAAACATGTTGGTTTAACTTCTATGGTTTTATGTCTTGAAGATGCAATTGGAGATAGAGAAATTGAAAAAGCAGAAAATGCTCTTTTAGAAAATTTAAAGAAAATAAAAACAGCTATTGAAAATGGAGAAGTAGAGTATCAAGATGTGCCTTTTATATTTGTAAGGGTGCGAAATTCAGAACAAATTTTAAGACTTTTTAATAAATGCGGGAGTTTATTAAAGTTGCTTACTGGATTTTGTTTTTCTAAATTTTCCTGTAAAAACGGAAAAAAATATTTTGATGAATTGAAAAAAATAAATCAAAAATTAAAAAAGACATTATATGGAATGCCTATATTAGAAACTGAAGATATAATTTATATAGAACTTAGAAGAGAAACATTATATAAAATTAATGAAATTTTACAGGAAAATAATGATTTGGTTTTAAATATAAGGATTGGTGCTACAGATTTTTCCAGTTTATTTGGAATTAGAAGAAGTTGTGATACTACTGTTTATGATATACATGTAATAAGAGACTGTATAACAGATATTATAAACTTTTTTTGTAGAGTAGATAGAGATTATGTTTTATCTGGACCTGTATGGGAGTATTTTTCAAGTGGAGATAGAATTTTAAAACCTAAGCTCAGAGTTACTCCATTTGCACAAAAGTATGGAAAAACTGGATTATTAATACGTACGAAGTTATTAAATCAATATATTGATGGACTTATTAATGAAGTGCTTTTAGATAGAGCAAATGGACTTATAGGAAAAACAGTTATTCATCCAAGTCATATTTTACCTGTAAATTCTCTATATGCTGTAAGTCATGAAGAATATATAGATGCAATAAGTATTTTAGATAATAATAATGGAGAAATAGGAGTTTTCAAAAGTAGTTACTCTAACAAGATGAATGAAGTAAAGCCTCATAAAAATTGGGCAGAGAAAATTTTGCAGAGAGCAAAGATATATGGAGTTTATAATAAGAATCAAGATTTTACTAGTTTGATAAAATAGACTACAGATTTTAATATTTTTGTTGTATTGTGAAGTCAAACATTTATTAGTTAAAATTCAATAAGTAGAAGTGTTGAAAAGGAAGGGAGGAAATTAGACTGAAATACATAGAAGAAAAAGAGTATAATCTTTTAGATAAAATAAAAGTTAAAGTAAAGATAAAAGAAAATCCCTATGATATTCCTCAAGAAAAATTATTTAAAATGGCGGCAAGAATAAATCCAAAGAGAAGTTTTTTATTTATAAGTAAAATTTTAGGTAAGCATATTCCAGTAAATCCATATATATCTTTACTTGGTGGTATGAGTCTAGCTGCAAGATATTTAGAAGAGGTATATGATATATGTTTACCTGAAATGAAAGATATAATTTATTCTTTGAAAACTGGAGAAAATGCAGAAAAAAATTATAAGAAAATAAAGAGAAATCTTTTTAAACTCCCAGAAAAAACTTTGTTCATTGGATTTGCAGAAACAGCTACTGCTTTAGGTCATTCAGTATTTGCTAGTTTTGAGGGAAATGGATATTATATACATACTACTAGAGAAATAATAGATGATTTTGATAATATTATTAAATTTGAAGAAGAACATTCCCATGCTACTTCCCATCGAGTATATCCTTTAGATTTTTCCTTTTTTAAATCTAATTGTCCTATAGTATTTGTAGATGATGAGATTACAACCGGAAAAACTATTTTAAATATAATAAAATCAATTCATAAAGATTATCCGAGAAAAAATTATTATGTAGTTACTATTTTAGATTGGCGAAGTGATGAAGATAAGAAAAGATTTAAAAGTATTGAGGATATGTTAGGGGTAAATATAAAAGTAATTTCTCTTATTTCAGGTAATATAGAGATTATTGGACAGCCTATAAAAAGTGTTGAAAGAAAAGAAGAAAACCAGATAGATAATATAGAAAAAACAGAAGTAGAATATATATATTTAGATTCTTATTTTGATGAAATTTACAGATACAATGATGAAAGTTATTTAAAATGGACCGGTAGATTTGGAATAACTCTAGATTTACAAAGAAAAATAGATAATAAAATAGAGGAAGCAGGATTATTTTTGAGAAATATTTGTAATGGTAAAAAAATTTTGTGTATGGGTACAGAAGAATTTATGTATATACCTATGATGATTTCTGCTTATATTGGTGAAGATGTTTATTATCAATCTACAACTCGAAGTCCTATATATCCATATGATGAGAGTGAATATGGAGCAAAAAATGCTTTTTCATTTGTAAGTCCAAATAATGAAAAACTTAAAAATTATTTTTACAATGCTCCATATAGATATTACGATGAGATTTTTTTATTTTTAGAGAGATATATAGAAAAAGATAAACTCAATTCTATTTTAAAGCAGTTAAAGAGATTAGGTGTTAGAAAGATTTTTGTAGTTATGTGTACTAGAAATTAGAAGGAGAGTATTGAAATGACGAGTAGTTTAAAGAAATTTTCATTAAGAGAACCTGATATTATGGGAAGTTATTCAAAAAATGATGTAATCTTTCTTTTAAAAGATATAAGTGATATGATAGAAGAAAAAGATAATGACGAGAGAGAAAAGGCAATACAATCTGGAGTTCATTATTCAGAAATGCTGCCTATTGAATATAGACCTTCTGAAGAATATATAAAACTTTTTTATGAATCTTTAAAAAAATATGATAAAAAGATTGCTACAGCTGTTGGAGTAGTTGGAGAGTTGATTTTAAAAAAAAGGGGAAAGGATATAGTTTTAGCTTCATTAGCTAGAGCGGGAACGCCTATTGGAATTTTAATAAAGAGGTATATAAAGTATAAATATAAATTAGATTTACCTCATTACAGTATTTCTATAATTAGAGGAAAGGGAATAGATGAAAGTGCAATAAAATATATTCTTTTAAATCATCCAGGTAAAGAAATACAATTTATAGATGGATGGACAGGCAAAGGAGCTATTACAAAGGTTCTTCAAATGGCTTGTAAAGATTTTAAAAAGAAGTGGACAGTTGAATTAAATGATGATTTAGCTGTTTTAGCAGACCCGGGATATTGTGTGAGTACTTTTGGAACAAGAGAAGATTTTTTAATCCCTAGTGCATGTTTAAACTCAACAGTTTCAGGTCTTGTGAGTAGAACAGTTCATAGAGAGGATTTAATTAAAGAAGATGATTTTCATGGTGCCAAATTTTATAAAGAATTAATAGATGAAGATTTGTCAAATTTTTATGTAGATACTATTTCATCTAAATTTAAATATGTTTTAAAAGATATTGAAGAAAATTTAAAAGAAATATTAAATAAAGATAGTACTCCAACTTGGTTGGGGCTTAAAGATGTCGAAAAAATACAGAGAGATTTTAATATAGAAAATATAAATTTTGTAAAGCCCGGAATTGGAGAAACTACGAGAGTTCTTTTGAGGAGAATTCCGTGGAAAATACTTATAAGAAAAGACAGTAAAAATTTAGAGCATATTTTGCTTTTGGCAAAAGAAAGGAACGTACCTGTTGAAGTCTATCCTTTAAAGGCTTATAATTGCTGTGGCATAATAAAAAATTTGAGGAGAGAATAGAATGATATTTGCAAGTGATTTAGATAGAACGTTGATTTATTCGGAAAAATTTATAGTAGGATTTGCTGAAAAATCAATAAAAATAAGGCCAGTAGAATATAAAGAAGGTAAAATTATATCTTATATGAGTGAAAAAGTTATAAGTAAATTAAAAAGTATAAGTGAAAATGTACTTTTTATTCCAGTTACTACTAGGACTATTGAACAATATGAAAGAATAGATGTTTTTAAGAATTTAATTAAGCCCCAATATGCCATAGTAACTAATGGTGGTAATATATTAAAAGATGGCAGATTAGATGTAAATTGGAACAAAAAGATTAAAAATAAAATAAAACATGAATGTTTGAGTATTGATGAGGTTATAAATAAATTTAAAGAGATTGCATCTGATAGATGGATTTTGAAATCAAGAAAAGCAGACGATTTATTTTTGTATTATATTATTGATAGAGAAAAGATGGCTATGAATGAATTAAATGATTTTGTAAAGTGGTTAAGAAATAAAAATTGGAGAAGTGTATTGCATGGACGAAAGCTTTATTTTATACCAAATTGTGTAAATAAAAGAGAATCTCTTTCTTATATATCAGAAAAGGAGGGAAGAGAGATTATTATCGCAGCTGGAGATTCTATATTAGATTTAGATATGGCAGAAATAGCAGATTATTTTATTTCGCCAAGACATGGAGAACTTTATAATACTTATAGAGAAAAAGTAAAGCATGAATTTATTTTTACTGAAAATATAGGTTTTGTGGCTTCACATGAAATAGTTGAAAAAGTGATGCAAAATTTATTAGCTGGAGCGAAGATTTAAAATCTCTACTCCAGCTATTTACTTCTTCTAGTATCTTTAGGAATTAAAAATTTAGGTCGTTTTTTTGAAAGGGTAATATCACTTAGAAAATAATTTTTGAAATCTTTAAAGTTAAATGGAGTAAAAGGAGAACAATATGGTATACCAAAAGATGTTTGAGATATTATATTAATGACTATGCATGTTAATCCTAGCGTAAATCCCAATAGTCCAAAAATGCCGGTTATGAAAAGTAAAAAGAATTTTATTATTCTTATAGGGCTCATAATGGTGTAGTCTGGGGCAACAAATGAACACATAGTTGATAGAGCTATGACAATAACTAAAAGAGGGCTTACAAGTCCAGCACCTACAGCAGCTTGGCCAATAACTATAGTTCCAACTATACCTATTGCAGGACCTATTTGTTTAGGTAAAATTATACTTGCTTCTCTTAACAGTTCAGATATAATTTCCATTACTAAGGCTTCAAGAAAAGAGTTAAATGGAACAGTTTCTCTAAATGATGCCAGCATTAGTATATATTTTGGAGGTAATATGTCTGGATGAAAACTTACAAGTGCGATATAAAGTGATGAAGATGTTAGAGCAATAAGTAATGCAATAATTCTTAGAAATTTTGCAAATATAGCCAGATATAAATTACCATAATAATCATCTGCACTATCTAAAAATTCAATAAAAATTTTTGGAACTATAAGAGCTAAGTTGCTGCCTTCTACGATAATACAAATTTTTCCTTCAAGTATGTTAGTACAAGCCGAATCTGACCTTTCAGCTATTCCAGCTTGTGGAAATAGATCGAATGCATTATTGCGGATAAATTTATGGATATAACCTGATTCTAAAATTCCATCTACATTAATTTTAGTTATTCTACTTCTTATTTCATTTACGTATTTGGGATTTGCAACATCATCTAAATAAATCATTGCAACACTAGTTTTCGTTCTCTTTCCTAAAGTAAAGTGTTCAATTTTTAATGAAGGGTCTTTTATTCTGTAGCGTATTAGAGATAAATTTGAATCAAAATTTTCAGTAAAAGAATCTCTGGGAGCTTTCAGGGGACTTTCAAGTTCGGGAGTAGATGTTGTTCTTTTTTCAATTTTTGTAGTATTTGCTACAATGTATTTTTTTTCTCCAGTTATGAAAATAACTGAATAACCTTTTAAGATATAATACATAATTTTATTTTCGTCTTGATCTATAAAAATATCTTCACAGTAAATTAAAGAGTTTGACATTTTTTCTATGTTTAATTTTGTTTTTTCATTATGATTTATCAAAGGTTTAATTATATCATTAGATATTTTATTTTTATCAGTTATTTGAGGTATAAAAAGAATGTATATATCTTTTTTATTAATTATTAATCTTCTAATAGTAATACCTAGATGAGGATTGTTAAACTCTTTGATTTTATTTGCAAATTTTTTGTAGAGATTAATTTTTTCTTGATTTTTTTTCATGTTTACCACCTAGATTTTTTTCTTTATTTCTTTTTCAATAGAACCTAAGTTGATAATTTTCGTTTTGACATTTATATTGAATTTTATTTCTGGATAGTTTTTTTCCCAATCAATTGATTCATAAATTTTCGGATGCTGAGCTTTAAAATATTTAGCAAAAGAAAAAATATCGCATTTAAAATCTTTTTGAGACATTTCAATAACTTCTTTTATTTCATTTTTTACTTTTTTGGAAATTTCTTTTTCCAATGTTTGAGCATATTTTTTTGAAAAATCTTGGATATAGTATCTATATCTTAATTCAGCTATTAAATTTAAATCTACATCTATGACTATTTGTTTATTTTCTTTAGAATAATTTGTTTTGAATTTTCTCTTTTTTATCTTAACTTTAAAAGAAAATTTATTGTTTTTATGTTCATCTGGAGATACAATTGATTCTACAAAAGTAGGATATTTAGATAAAAGATATAAAACTCCATCAGTTTTTTCAATAGATATTACACCTATAAATTTAGCATTTTTAAAGACTGCAAGTCCAAGATATTCGATAGTATTTTTATTTACACCAATGTATGGAAGTAGAAAACCTATTTTTCCAAAGGCTATATTTGAAAGTACTTCACCGACATTTGGATATAGCGCCATTCCATTTTTCTTCAAATGATAAATGATGTCTTCGATTAAGAAGCCTACGGAAATATCTTTAATAATTTTTAATTTATATAAATCTTTAGGTGCATCATGACTGACAACAGGTAGAAGCGTTTTTCTGTAATCGTATATATTATCTATTCTGTTTAGATATGGTTCTATTCCTTCTTTTGCAAGGTTTTTGCTGAATATAACAACTCTAGTAGCTCCTAAAAATAGAGGAAAGGGTATGGCTCGATTAAGGTAAAGTCTTGCTTCTTCAAAGTCTTTGCCTTTTGAAGAAGTTATGTATACATTTGTTGTTTGAGTTTTATCTTCTTTTCCACTTGCTAGTAGGGAAGTTAGACTAGCTATTTCAGTTATAAATTCTATTTTATTTTCAATTTTATCTACTCCTATGGACAATAATATGCTTCTTCGACTTATATCTTCAAAATCCCAGCAACCTGTTAATAATATTGAAAAGATTATTAATAAAATAATAGATTTATATTTTTTGAGCATTTTTTTTCACCTTTGTAATTATAAGTAATATTGTTGGAATTACAGCAGATACAATAATACCTAAAACAGATAAATCTTCAAATATTAGTTCAACTTGTTCTCTTGTTGAAGGTATTTGAACGGAAATATAAACTATTGCCATTGAAATAAATGCAAGTTTGTTAAAGCTTATTTTTTTAAAACATTTACTGAGAAAAAATACAAATCCGTAAGAGAAAACTGATATAGTACAGAAAATAGCCATTATCCAACTTATCAGGAAAGTACCGTCAAGTCTTCTAAAAAATTGAAGAAATTCTATATCTATTCTTCTTATAGTTGCAAGTAAAGCGTCTTTATATCGAATAATTCCTTCTACTGACATGACAGATATGCAGGATTCAAATATCAATATATATAGAAGACCGATAAATAAAATCATAAAAATAGAATATTTTAAAACTGTTTTTTTGTTTTTAGGATGTAGTGGTACTATAACGAGAATTTCAATACCTAGAAAAGAAAGTGTTATTTTTGATGTAGATTTAATGTAATCTATCATTTTATTTGTTTCTATAAAAGGTTTTAAGTTTATTAATTCTCCTTTTCCAAGCATAAAAAATTGAATTAAAAGTATGAGTAAAATAGTTATTACACCGTATAACACACAAATTCTTCCTATGACTTTAAGTCCTTTAACTAAAATGTAGTATAAAGTTAGAACAAAAAGTAAGCTAGTTGCTAAAATAGGAGTTCTAGGTAGAATAGCCAATTTTATTTCTTCGCAAGTTATTCTGATTTCGGCAACTGTTACTGTGAAAAAGTAAACTATATAAATAAAAATTATGATTTTTCCTATAAATTTACCTGTTAATAGATAGCTGTACTCATATATTGTCTTATTTTCATGATGACAATTTAGGGTTATAATTATGTATACAAAAAACATAGCTATTAATGTCGAAAAAATTAAAGACAGCCATCCGCCTGTACCGGAATTTTCTGCAATTACTTTAGGAAGAACTAATATTCCATATCCTACTAGGGCTCCGAATATTAAAAATGCAATTTGTCTACTTGTAAGAGATTGATTCATATTTATCACATCCGTTTTATTTTAACTACCTACTATTATTCCTCTTATAAGACCTTCTTTATTTAAAATAATGCCTACATTATCTCCAATTTTTAAGTCTTTAAAGTCTAGGTTCATTTTTTTATCATTTCTTTGGAAAATTATTTTTATATCGTTACTAATTTTTAAATTGGATTCAGTGGAAGCAGAATTGTCATCTATATGCTGATAAATATTTAACTTTTTATTTTTTCTGTCAATTTTAAGTATTTCACCATATATAAATTTTTCTCCGTTAATATAATCTGCTTCTGGAAAATCTTCAATTGTAGAAATAGAAATAATATTTTTTTTATTATTCCAATATACTTTGAAGCCTAATTTTTCAGAAATAAATCTTAAAGGGACAAAAATTCTATTTTTATATATGAAAGGTTTTTCTGATAATTTAATATTTTTGTTATTTAGTTTAAAAGTTATGTTTTTAAAGAATACTTGTATTTCATCACATTTATCTACTGCAAAACTTGAAATCGAAGATATAATAAAGATTGAAATTAATAAATAAATTATCATTATTTTAAATTTGACTTTCATTATAAAACTATACCCCCTATATAAATTATTTTTATCTGGAGTATAGGCAAGATTTATAAAAAATATACAAAAAAAAAGATGACGAAAAAGTCACCTTAAAAAATTTCACTGAAAAATTAATTAAACACATTAAATCCTATAGTAAAAATAGATGAAGTTATAGATTGAAATAAATAAGTAGCTATTAAAACTATCAAACATGCTAAAAAGTTTTTTATTTTAGGCGAGACGACGACGGGCCTGTCACTAGACATATAAAAAAATCACACTCCTTAAAATAAGAATATTTTTTTATTAGTCTATTGGCAAATAGCCTAAATTTTATATTATAATTGATAGCAAAATTCTTTTATTATTAATTAAATTTTATCATATATGAAGTAGAAAAGAAAGTAGTGAAAATGTAAAATTAATAATTTTCAAAAAATAATTAATGAGCATTTTTGCAGTAAATTTTTTTTGATTCAAGATATGTTTTAATGTGTTTAATTTTATCAGAAGGAATAATTACTTCAATATATCCTCTATTTCCGTATATTTGTAATTTTAAAATGTTATTTTTTATCGTGAAATTTTCAATATCAAAATATGGATAAAAGCCAGAATGACTTCGTATGTCATCATTTATAGGTAAATCCATTCTTAAGTCTAAGCCTCTAATTAGTATTCCATCAGTCATAAAGTAAACTTTTGTATATTTATAGCTTATATATAAAAATAATTCAATTATTGTAATCCATATAGTAAAATTAAATATCAATAATGAAAATGAAAAATTATTAAAAGAGTTATTTTTTATAAGTGGAATAATAGACATGGCAATTAATTGGAAATAAAAAACCAATCTGTTGTATAGTTTAGATGGTGACAGTTTTAAAGAAAATAGGATTTTATCTTTTATATAGTATTTTGATGTTATAAAAATTCTTACTAAAGATTGTACAAGTGAAAAGATTATTACAAATGAAAAAAATAAAATATTTGAATATCTAATTTGTAAATAGGCTGTTTTATTTGTATATGTAAATGTTAAAATAAAAGGAAGTAAAATAATTACCGACATGAGAGCTATTGTAAAAATCATGACGCGTTTACTGTTGTTCATTTTATTCACTCCTAATTTTCAAATTAAATATATCAGTTAAATGATAATGTAATTATATTCAATTTTTAGGATTAAATCAAATTTGATAAAATGAAACAGAGGTGCTTATGATGTTTGATATAAAAGAGCAGATTAGAAAACTTCCTGATAAACCCGGTGTGTATTTGATGAAAGATGATAATGGGGAAATTATATATGTCGGAAAATCTAAATCGCTGAAAAATAGAGTCAGTTCTTATTTTAGAGCTGTAAAAAGTCATCCACCCAAAGTTCAAGCTATGGTAAAAAGTATAAGAGAATTTGAATATATAATTACAGATACGGAAGTTGAAGCTTTGATATTAGAAGCAAATTTGATAAAAAAACACAGACCGAAGTTTAATGTTCTTTTAAGAGATGATAAGAGTTATCCCTATATAAAAGTAACTGTTAATGAAAAATATCCAAGAGTTTTAATGACTAGAAAGATATTGAAAGATAAGGCAAAGTATTTTGGACCATATATAAATGTATTTGCTGTTAAACAGATGTTAGAAACTATAGAGCAAATGTATCCACTTAAAAAATGCAGTAAAAATTTAGAAAACAATAAAGATAGACCTTGTCTAAATTATCATATAAAAAAGTGTATAGGACCTTGTACCGGCAATGTTAATTATGATGAATATATGGAAATGATTAATGATATAATACTATTTTTAAGTGGAAAACAAGAAATTTTGATTGGGGAACTTGAAAAAAAGATGAATAATGCAGCTAGTCAATTGAATTTTGAAAAGGCTGCTAAATATAGAGATAAAATAAATGCATTAAAATTATTATCTGAAAAACAAAAAGTAGTATCTACATCTGATGGCGATCAAGATTATATATCTATGGCTAGAAGTAATGATAAAGTTTGTGTGATGATATTTTTTGTTAGAGGTGGTAAGCTGATTGGGAGGGAACATTATATACTTGAAGGAACAGAAGATATAGAGAGAGATGAAATTTTAAGCACATTTACTAAGCAGTTTTATTCGGGGACTTCTTTTATACCTAAAGAGATAATTATTGATGAAATGATAGTAGAAGACAAAGAAGTTATAGAAAAGTGGCTTTCACAAAAAAAGGGAAGTAAAGTAATCATAAAAGAACCTAAAAAAGGCGAAAAGAGAAAATTATTGGAATTGGTATATAAAAATGCAGAGGAATATTTAGCAAAATTTGAAGAAAAGATTAATAAGGAAAGAGAATTTTTACAAAAATCGTTACAAGAAATTAAGGAATTACTTAATTTAGATAAATTACCTAAGCGTATAGAAGCTTATGATATTTCTAATATGCATGGTGTATTTTCAGTCGGTTCAATGGTTGTCTTTGAAGATGGAAAGCCTGTAAATAGTGCTTATAGGAAATTTAAGATAAAGACAGTAGAAGGGCCAAATGATTATGGTAGTATTCAAGAAGTTTTATATAGAAGATTTAAAAAAGGTATTGAAGAATGTGAATTGCTTGAAAAACATGGGCTTAAAGTAGAAGAAGGGAAATTTTCAGTTTTGCCAGATATAATATTTATAGATGGAGGAAAAGGACAAGTAAATTCAGCAAAAGATGTTTTAAAAGCATTTGGGCTTAATATCCCAATAGCTGGTATGGTAAAAGATGACAAGCACAGGACAAAAGGATTGGTATATGAAAATAGAGAAGTTCTTTTGGATAAGAGAAGTTTTAGCTTTAAGTTAATTGCAAAGATTCAAGATGAGGTGCATAGATTTGCAATAACTTATCATAAAGTACTTAGAGATAAAGCAATGATACAGTCAGTTCTTGACAAGATACCGGGCATTGGTAAAAAGAGAAAGACTGAACTGCTCAAGCATTTTGGCTTAATAGAAAATATTAAAAATGCTTCTGTTGAAGATTTAGAAGCTGTTAAAGGTATGAATAAAAAAGTTGCAGAAAATGTATATAACTTTTTTAATAGTAAGAAGCAATGAGTTTGATTAAAAGATAGAATTTATGTTTTATAAATTATGTACTTTTATAAAAACAATCTAATTAGGAGAGAGTTATAACAAATATATTTTATACAGAGGTGATATTTTATGCAGAAGATAGCTATTAATAAGTTTGTAAAAGATTTAAATTTAGAAGTCATTAATGAATGGAAGGGAGTAGATATATCCATAACTACGAGTGAAGTTAATAGACCGGGATTATTATTGGCAGGATATTATGAGCATTTTGCATATGAAAGAGTACAAATTATAGGGAGAGTAGAATGGAGTTATTTTAATAAACTTTCAGGAGAAGAAAGAAAAAGTAGAGCTAGAAAACTTATGGAATATGATATTCCATGTCTTATAATTTCTAGAGGTATGAAAGTTTTTGATGAATTTCTTGAAGAAGCTAAAAATTTTAATAGACCTATATTTAGAACAAATTTATCTACAACAAAGTTTATTAGTAAATTGATAAATTATTTAGAAGATAGGCTTGCTCCAACTACAACACTTCATGGAGTTTTAGTTGAAGTTAACGGTATAGGGGTTTTAATACTTGGACAAAGTGGTATAGGCAAATCAGAAACAGCTCTTGAACTTGTAAAAAGGGGACATAGATTAGTTGCAGATGATGCAGTAAAAATAAAGAAAATTGATGAGAATAAATTAGTAGGAACTGCACCGGAAATTATCAAATATTTTTTAGAAATAAGAGGAATAGGCATAATGGATATAGCAAAATTATATGGTATGGGTGCTGTAAGAGATAGTAAAGTAATAGATATGGTGGTTCAATTAGAATCATATAGTAGTGATAGCTCTTATGACAGATTGGGATTGGAAGAAAATTTTATGGAAATATTAGGTGTAAATATATCACGAATTTCTATACCGGTAAGACCCGGAAGAAATTTAGCAGTAATAATTGAAGCAGCTGCAAGAAATCACCGTCAAAAAGAAATGGGATATAATGCAGCAGAAGAGTTGAACATGAGATTTTTAAGCCTTAATTATTCAGATGGAGAATAATTATTAGTTAGATTTAAATATTTCTCAAAATTATAAATCGTATAAATTCTTTAAAAATGTGAACTTAGTGTACACAAAACTGCAAATAAATGTTATAATTATGTTGTTATGTTATGATATGTGCTTTGATTGAAAATGTTTTCCTAATATTTGACAACGTTTTCAATTTGTATTAATTTATCTAACTTTGTCGATAAATGTAGAAAAAACTAAGAATTATAAAATTTGAATATTGCGAAAATTAACCAAAGTATAGACAAAGCAGTCATATAAATATACTATTATCATATAGCTATATTGTTATGTTAAAACAAATATCATTATTTTAAAGTATTGCCAGTTGAGGAAATTGCATACTGTATAAATTTTACACTGAATATGCATAAATATTTTAAACGGAATTATATACAGTTTTAAGTATAAATATTAATCGTGCAATTTCCTTAATTAATTTTAATTTTTATTTTTAAGAAAAGGGGAGGTACTATGGCAAAAAACATTTTAACTAAGGAGAATTTTGAGAAACTGAATCAAGTAATTGAAAAGTACAAAGGCACTAAAGGAGCATTAATGCCTGTACTTCACGAAGCACAAAAAATATTTGGAGCACTAACAATAGAAGTGCAAAAAGTTATATCAAAAGAACTTAATGTGCCATTGGCTGAAATTTATGGTGTAGCGACATTTTATTCGCAGTTTTCACTTGAACCAAAGGGAGATTATGTTATAGGTGTATGTTTAGGAACTGCATGTTATGTTAAAGGAGCACAAGCAATAATCGACAGAATTTGCAAAGAATTAAATATTGAAGTTGGTGGAACTTCTCCAGACGGTAAATTTACATTACAAGCAACAAGATGTATAGGAGCTTGTGGACTTGCACCTGTTATAACAATAAATGAAGATGTTTACGGAAAATTAGTTGAATCAGATATACCAGACATTTTGAAGAAGTATTAAGTTAGAAAATTTTAAAGGTCTAAAAAATTTTAAAAATGTTAATCTGTTATTTAACAAACGATACAAGATATAAATGATAATTTCGTTTCTGGACTTTTTTGTAAATTATAGGTATTGACTAATTTTGGGAAGTAAACCATTTAATAAGGGGGTAAATATATGAAATCTTTAGAGGAGTTGGCAAAAATAAGAGAAGAAGCTCTTAAAAAAGTTGATATAAGAAAAGAAAGAAAAGGTACTAGAATAGTTGTAGGTATGGCAACATGTGGAATTTCTGCGGGAGCAAGACCTGTACTTACAGCATTGATGGAAGAAGTTCAAAAGAGAAATTTACAAGATGTTGAAGTAACTCAAACTGGATGTATCGGAGTATGTAAACTTGAACCAATTGTAGAGGTTTACAAAGAAGGAGAAGAAAAAGTAACTTATGTAGCTATGACACCTGAAAAAGCTAGAAGAGTAATAGCGGAACATATTGTGAACGGTAAGGTTGTAAATGAATATACAATAGGGGCGTATGAAAAATAAAATTTTTACAAAACAGTTTTAAATTTGTGGATGAATTCCCAAAGATTAAAAGGAGGTAAAATAATGGAATTTTATAGATCACATGTACTTGTATGTGGTGGTACAGGATGTACTTCTTCAGGCTCAATGACTATACTAGAGAAATTTGAACAAGAACTAGAGAAACATGGACTTACTAAGGAAGTAAAATTGGTAAAAACAGGATGTTTTGGTTTATGTGAAGCGGGTCCTATAGTAATAGTATATCCAGAAGGAGCTTTTTATAGTCGAATTAAATTAGAGGATGTTGAAAGAATAACAGAAGAACATTTATTAAAGGGAAGAATAGTTAAAGATTTATTGCACAAAGAAGCAGTAGATGAAGATAAGATAAAATCAATAAATGAAGTAGGATTTTATAAAAAGCAAAAGAGAATAGCACTCAGAAACTGTGGTGTAATCAATCCTGAAAATATAGAAGAATATATTGCAATGGATGGATACAGAGCTCTTGGTAAAGTTTTAACAGAAATGAAACCAGAAGAAGTTATTGAAGTAATTAAGAAATCTGGACTTCGTGGTCGTGGCGGTGGAGGATTCCCAACAGGATTAAAGTGGGAATTTACTGCTAAAGCTACGGGTGATCAAAAATATGTTGCATGTAATGCAGATGAAGGCGACCCAGGTGCATTTATGGATAGAAGTATACTTGAAGGAGACCCTCATGTAATAGTAGAAGCAATGGCTATAGCAGGTTATGCAGTAGGAGCAAATCAAGGTTATGTATATATAAGAGCTGAGTATCCAATTGCAGTTAAAAGACTTCAAATAGCAATAGATCAAGCTAGAGAGTACGGATTATTAGGAAAAGACATATTTGGTTCAGGATTTGATTTTGACCTTGAAATAAGACTTGGAGCAGGAGCATTTGTATGTGGTGAAGAAACTGCACTTTTACAGTCTATAGAAGGTAAAAGAGGTATGCCAAGACCAAGACCACCATTCCCAGCGATAAAAGGTTTATGGGATAAGCCAACTCTTCTTAACAATGTTGAAACTTATGCAAATGTTCCACAAATTATATTAAATGGACCAGAATGGTTTGCAAGTATAGGAACTGAAAAATCTAAAGGAACTAAAGTATTTGCTTTAGGTGGAAAGATAAACAATACAGGACTTCTTGAAATACCAATGGGTACTACTTTAAGAGAAGTTATATTTGAGATTGGTGGAGGTATTCCAAACGGTAAGAAATTTAAGGCAGTACAAACAGGTGGACCATCAGGTGGCTGTTTGAAAGAAGAACACTTAGATACGCCAATTGATTATGATAACTTAATAGCACTAGGTTCAATGATGGGTTCTGGCGGTATGATTGTAATGGACGAAGATAACTGTATGGTTGACATAGCTAGATTTTTCTTAGACTTTACAGTAGATGAATCATGTGGTAAGTGTACACCATGTAGAGAAGGTACTAAGAGAATGTTGGAAATACTTGAAAAAATAACATCAGGTAAAGGAGAACCAGAAGATTTAGAGAGATTAGAAAACCTTGCTAATACAATTAAGTCAGCATCATTATGTGGACTTGGACAAACAGCTCCAAACCCAGTATTATCAACATTAAAGTACTTTAGGCATGAATATGAAGCACATGTATATGATAAAAAGTGTCCAGCAGGTGTTTGTAAGGCATTAACTTCATATATTATTACTGATGCATGTAAGGGATGTACACTTTGTGCTAAAGCATGTCCAGTAAATGCGATAAGTGGAGAAGTTAAGAAAGTACATGAAATTGATCAAGATAAGTGTATTAAGTGCGGTGCTTGTTTAGAAAAATGTCCATTTGGTGCTATAATCAAGAAATAGTCGGATATTTCATATAAAGGAGAGGTGAAAAATGGAGAAAGTTAAATTAACTATAAATGGTATAGAAGTTGAAGTTCCAAGTAATTATACTGTGCTTGAAGCAGCTAAAGAAGTGGGAATAGATATACCAACTCTTTGTTATCTTAAAGGTATTAATGAAGTGGGAGCTTGTAGAGTTTGTTTAGTTGAAGTTGAAGGTGCGAGAAGTCTTCAAGCTTCATGTGTATTGCCTGTAAGAGATGGTATGGTTGTTAAAACTAATACTAAAAAAGTTAGAAATGCTGTAAAGACTACTGTTGAATTAATTCTTGCAAATCATAATAGAGAATGTCTAACTTGTTTTAGAAATGGAAGTTGTGAACTGCAAAAATTGGCAGAAGAATTAGGTATAGATGAAATAAGTTTTGAAGGTGCTAAAAGAGAAGCTACTATAGATGAATTTTCACATTCTATAGTTAGAGATTCTAGTAAATGTATTCTTTGTGGTAGATGTGTTAGTGTGTGTAAAAATGTTCAAGGAATTGGAATTCTTGATTTTACAAATAGAGGATTTAAAACAGAAGTTGCTCCAGCGTTTGGTAAAAGCATGGCTGATGCACCATGTATTTACTGTGGTCAGTGTATAAATGCATGTCCGGTTGCAGCATTGAGAGAAAAATCTGAAATGGAAAAAGTATGGGATGCATTAGAAAATCCTGAATTGCATGTTGTTGTACAAACTGCACCGGCAGTTAGAGCTGCACTAGGTGAAGAATTTGGATTGCCAATAGGTACTAGAGTAACAGGAAAAATGGTTGCTGCTTTAAGAAGATTAGGATTTGACAAAGTATTTGATACTAACTTTGCTGCAGACCTTACTATTATGGAAGAAGGTCATGAATTACTTGATAGAATACAAAATGGCGGCAAGCTGCCTATGATTACTTCATGTTCACCAGGTTGGATTAGATTCTGTGAATTCTATTACCCAGAACTTATTGATAATTTATCAACTTGTAAATCACCACATCAAATGATGGGTGCTGTATTAAAATCTTATTATGCACAGCTTAATAATTTAGACCCAGAAAAGATATTTGTTGTTTCTATAATGCCATGTTCTTCTAAGAAAACTGAGAAGGAAAGAGAAGAATTACGAGTTAATGGATTAAAAGATGTAGATGCAGTTCTTACAACTAGAGAGCTTGCTAAAATGATAAAACAAGCTAGAATAAAATTCTTAGAGTTGCCAGATGAAGATTTTGATGAATTATTTGGAGAATATACTGGAGCAGGTGTAATATTTGGAGCTACTGGTGGAGTTATGGAAGCAGCACTTAGAACTGTAGCTGATGTATTAGCTGGAGAAGATTTAAAAGAAATTGAATACACTGCAGTTAGAGGTATAGAAGGCATTAAAGAAGCAAAGGTTAATATAGCTGATAAGACTATAAAAGTAGCTGTAGTTCACGGTACTGCAAATGCAGCTAAACTTTTGGATAAAGTTAGAGCTGGAGAAACAGATTATCATTTCATAGAAGTTATGGGATGTAGTGGTGGTTGTGTAAATGGTGGAGGACAGCCACATGTTGATGCTAAGACGAGAATGGAAATAGATGTGAGAGTTGAAAGAGCTAAGGCTTTATATGAAGAAGATGAATTAAGAACTTATAGAAAATCTCATCAAAATCCAATGATTAAGAAAATTTACGATGAATTTTTAGGTAAGCCAAATAGTCATAAAGCACATGAATTACTACACACTCATTATCATGCTAGAGAAATATATCCAACACAATCTAATTGTTGTTGCTCATCAAGTGAAGAAGTAGCATGTTCATGCTGTGAATAATAAAAAGTAAACTGTATTTCTGACTAATGGATTTTATTCATTAGGAGGAAAAGAAAAAAATTTATATACTGATTGCGAGGAATTATTCTGAGCAAAAGGTAGAAAAAGTACAATTATTGGGCTGATAACTTTAAGTTAAATATAATATATTTATTATATTTGCAGTTGTTAATTAAAACTTCCCAAAGATATTACTTTTCTATCTTTTGGGAAGTTTTTTTATATAAAAATAAAGTATTTAATCAAGGTAAAATTAGGCAGGGGAAGGATTAGTTAGGAGTTAAGAATTAAGAGTTAAGAGTTACAAATTTCTTTAAGACCTTGAAGGATTGACCTAAAGACTTGGAACTTGCAACATGGAACATGCAACTTGGAACTAATATATGGGAGGAGTGTCTATGGATAAAAGAATTGGGGTAGTGGCAATATTAGTTGAAGATTTAGAAAGTGTTGAAGAAGTCAATTCTATACTTTCTAAATTTTCAGAAATTATAATAGGAAGAATGGGAGTGCCTTATAAGGAAAAAAATGTAAATGTGATTTCAGTAATAGTTGATGGTACTACAGATAATATAGGAGCTATGACTGGAAAGCTTGGAAGATTAAGTGGGGTAACAGTAAAGAGTGCGTTGACAAAGAAGTAAAATCATTAAAAATAGATGATATAAAAATTGGAGGTATTTTAAATTGGATACTACAAAAATTATCAATGAAAATTATATTGAAGAGATTTTAAAAAGTGCTAAAAATTATACAAAAGAAGAAGTAATAGATATTATTGAAAAGTCTAAAGATTGTTTTGGTATTACTTTTGAAGAGGCAGCTGTTTTACTTCAAGTAAAAGAAGATGAATTATTGGATAAAATGTTTGAAGCAGCTAGGTTTATTAAAAATAAAATTTATGGCAATAGAATAGTAGTATTTGCTCCTCTTTATACGAGTAATGAATGTACAAATAACTGTCTTTATTGTGGATTTAGAGCAGCAAATAAGGAGCTTCATAGAAGGACATTATCTGTTGAAGAAGTAATAAATGAAGCAAGGGCTATTCAAAATCAAGGACATAAGAGAATATTATTAGTGTGTGGTGAAGATGAGAAAAAGACAAATATAAATCATATTGTTCAGTCAGTTGAAGCGATTTATGATAATTGTGATATTAGAAGAATAAATGTAAATGCTGCACCAATGACAGTAGAAGATTTTAAAAAGTTAAAAGCTGCTCAAATAGGTACTTATCAAATATTCCAAGAAACATATCATAGAGAAACATATAAGAAAATGCATCCATTGGGTTTGAAATCAGATTATGATTGGAGATTAACAGCTTTAGAAAGAGCTTTTGAAGCAGGAATAGATGATTTGGGAATAGGTGTTTTGCTTGGACTTTATGATTATAAATTTGATGTACTGGCTACACTAATTCATTCTGATTATTTAGATAATAAATATAATGTCGGTCCTCATACTATATCTATTCCAAGATTAAGACCTGCTCACAATTCTGCACTTAAAGAAGTACCTTATCCAGTATCAGATATGGATTTGAAAAAAATCGTTGCAGTTTACAGAATGGCAGTTCCATATACGGGGATAATTTTATCGACTAGAGAAAATAAAGATTTAAGAGATGAACTTTTAGAACTTGGAGTTTCTCAAATATCTGCTGGTTCAAAAACGAATCCGGGTGGATATGAAGAAGAAGATTGTGAAGCTACACAATTTGAAACGAGTGATGAAAGAGATGTAGATCAAGTGCTTAGTGCTGTTATAAAACAAGGACATCTTCCAAGTTTTTGTACAGCTTGCTATCGTGCTAAAAGGACTGGAGAAGCATTTATGGAACTTGCTAAAGATGCACATATACATGAATTTTGTCAGCCAAATGCAATACTGACTTTTAAAGAATATCTTTTAGATTATGCAAGTAAAGAAACTAGAGAAGCAGGAGAGAAGATGATAGAGAGAGAACTTGAAAAAATATTAGATGGAAAAGTAAAAGTAGAAACTATTAAAAGACTTGAGAGAATAGAAAAAGGAGAAAGAGATTTGTATTTTTAAATAAAACTTAAAAGGTAAAGCTAAATTTTTTATAAATGTATCGAATAATACATTAAAGTAGGAGGAAAAAAGATATGCAGCAAACACCGAGGAGTAACAGACTTCACATAGCTATTTTTGGGAGAAGAAATGCAGGTAAGTCTAGTCTTATAAACGCTATAACAAATCAAGATATTGCATTAGTTTCAAATGTTGCAGGAACAACAACAGACCCCGTTTATAAAGCTATGGAAATTCTTCCAATAGGACCAGTTACAATAATAGATACTGCAGGAATTGATGATGAAGGAGAATTGGGTGAGTTAAGGATTAAAAAGACTTATCAAGTACTTAATAAAACAGAACTTGCTATAATAGTTGTAAATATGAAAAATGGTGTTACAGATTTTGATGAAGATATAATAAAGAGAGTAAAAGAAAAGAAAATTCCTCTGATAGGTGTAGTTAATAAAATAGATGTTTACAAAGCTGATGATGAAATAATAGATAGATGGAGTAAAAAATACAGTATTCCTTTTGTTAAGGTAAGTGCAGTAAACAAGATAGGTATAGAAAAATTGAAAGAAACTATTATAAGAGAAGCAGATTTAAGAAAGCATGAAAAAGTAATTATAGGAGATTTAATAAAGCCAAATGATTTTGTAGTATTAGTTACACCTATAGATAAAGCAGCACCAAAAGGAAGAATGATTTTGCCGCAACAGCAGACGATAAGAGATGTAATTGATCATGGTGCTATTGCAGTTGTAACTAGAGAAACAGAATTAACTGAAACATTAAAGGGTTTAGGAAAAAAACCTCGTATAGTTGTAACAGATTCACAGGCATTTGAGAGAGTGGACAAAGATACACCAATAGATATTCCATTAACTTCATTTTCAATATTGTTTGCTAGATATAAAGGTGATTTAAAGACTTTAGTAGAAGGATTGACAAAAATTAGAGAGCTTAAATCGGGAGATAGAGTTTTAATTTGTGAGGGATGTACTCATCATAGACAAGAAGGAGATATAGGAAGGGATAAAATACCTAAATGGCTTGAAAATATGGTAGGTGGAAAACTTGAATTTGAGTGGACTTCAGGTACAGCTTATCCTGAACCTCAGAAAATGAAAGAATTTGATTTGATTGTTCACTGTGGAGGCTGTATGCTTAATCCAAAGGAAATGGAATTTAGAATAAATCAAGCTAAAGAAAATGGAATGCCGATAATTAATTATGGAGTTTTAATTGGTTATGTAACAGGAGTATTAGAAAGAGCATTAAGTCCTTTTCCACAAATAAAATCAATACTCTTAAAAAATAAAAAGTAAAATGTACCCTATAGAGAAGATTTTTTCTTATCTATAGGGTACATTTTAACTTATTTTTGTAGAGGTTTTTAGTTTTAGATTTACAAAAACATTAAACCGAGTGCTATTATAATTCCTGAATATATTAAATCTATTACACAAAAGCCCATTATATCTCTAGCACCAAGACCCGCTATACCAAGTGCTGGTAGAGCCCAAAATGGTTGTATCATATTAGTCCAAGCATCTCCCCAAGCAATTGCCATTGCTGTTTTAGCAGCTGGAACTCCCAATTGAGCTCCTGCAGGCATCATAATAGGAGCTTGAACAGCCCATTGACCACCACCAGATGGTACAAAGAAGTTTACAATACCTGCACTTAAAAAAGTGAATAATGGAAAAGTTGTTTGGTTGGAGATATTTACAAATGCATTTGAAATTACTGCTGCAAGAGATGGACTTCCTGCACTTGTGCCTGTCATCATTCCCATTATTCCAGCATAAAATGGAAACTGAAGTATAATTCCTGCAGTTCCTTTGGCAGCATTAGTAACTGCATTAAGAAATCTTCTAGGTGTTCCGTGAAGTATAATTCCTGTGAATAAGAATATGAAGTTTACAATATTTAAATTTAATTTAAATCCGTTTTTAGAAAAATAATAAAATATAAAGATTAATCCCATGAAACCTATTGCCATAGAGAGAATAGGACTATTTTCCATTTTATCTGCTGGAGTTAATTCTTTTGTTATAGCAGTTTCTGTTTCATCTTCTAATAATTTAGGGTCTATGGTTATTACTTTATCTGGTTCAGGATGCATAGCTCTGTTGATTAGAGGTAGTGTAAGAATAATAACAGCTGAAATTATTAAATTGAATGATGAAAAAATTGTTTGACTTGTAGATATAGGTTCTGTAATAACTCCAGAAGTTGCAGTTGCTAAATCTGCACTTGCAGTAGCTAGTTTTAAAGGTATTGAACCAGAAATACCTGCATGCCATACTAGGAAACCTGAATAAGCAGCACCAATTAATAATCTGTAATCTACGCCTTTTACTTGTTTAGCTAATTGTCTTGCATATAAAGCTCCTATGACAAGACCAAAACCCCAGTTAATCCAGCATGCTATTGCAGAAATTAGTGATACAGCAAATATAGCTTGAGTTGGAGTTTTACTCATACTTGCTAATTTTTTCAAACCTTTTTTTACTATTGGAGCATTAGCTAAAGTGTGTCCAGTAACTAAAACTAAAGCCATTTGCATTGAAAAAGCTAAAAGTTTCCAAAAGCCATTACTCCAATGTAGTATCATGGCCATTGGAGTTTGACCTGTAAGAAAAATACCTAAAATAAGTACTATAAAAGTTAATATTACAGCAAATAAAAATGGGTCAGGTAAGTATTTTTGTACTAGTGTAACGCATCCATTAGTAAATTTTTTAAACATATCAATCCCTCCTATTATGTTAATATAAACAGGTACTGTATATGAAGATAAAGACAGTACCTGTTTATATACTTTCTAATCTATACTTGCATGTGTTTTAAATCTTCTGGAATTATTAATTTAGCTTCTGTTGCTGCTTGAACCTCATCAGTAGTAAATTCAGGATTTATTTCCTTTAATACTAATCCTTTATCTGTAACTTCCATAACTCCCATTTCAGTTATTATGAGATTAACTTGACCTTTAGCTGTAAGTGGTAGATTACATTCTTTTAGTATTTTTACATTTCCCTTTGATGTATGTGTCATGGCTATTATAACTTTTTTAGCTCCTACTACTAAATCCATAGCTCCTCCCATTCCGGGAACTTTTTTACCTGGTATCATCCAATTTGCAAGATTTCCTTTTTCATCTACTTGAAGTGCTCCTAGCACAGTAACATCTACATGTCCTCCTCTTATTATTGCAAATGATGTTGCACTGTCAAAAAATG